>NZ_JAUBQH010000156.1:0-1508 GCF_036701145.1 Microcoleus sp. Pol17C6 | reverse complement strand
TGACTGTAGTTTAGACTAACCAAAGATGAGAACGGTGGCAAAAGAAGAACTAGAGCCACCGCGCCAGGAGAGAATGAGGGTGAAAAAGAAAACCTATCCACTCCTTAAATGAACAGTGAACGATTAAAGGACTTTCGTCAAGCAGCATACGAGTTATTGGTGCTGGCGAAAGATGCAACATTCGAGCTGATGGATGCAGTGATGACCACAAGGAAGGCGTCATGTTTAGCGGAATTTTCACTCAATCCATTATTCAAGCGTCAATGGCCAAGCATCTATGAAGCGTTACAAGACTGTAGACCTGATCGGAAAAAACTGATGCTGCTGTATCTGAAGCAATTACAGAAAGAAGCACCCCCAACAGAACATATATTAGTGGCAATCGATCACACTGCATGGGGGAGACGAGATGCCAAAACGTTAAAAGACAGAACCCATGAATATCAGAGGGGCTCCATTGTTGGACAGGGATACAGTACAATTGCGTGGATACCTGAAGTACAAGGAAGTTGGGCATTACCCCTACTTCATGAAAGAATTAGTAGTGGGTCTTCACCCATACTTCAAGCAGCTTCCCAACTCAAACTTGTCTGTGAACAGAGTGTCAACCCAGTTTTAGCAGTTTTGGATCGAGAATATGGAAATGCAAGTTGGGTGCTGGCGCTAACGCAAGCTTCCATCCTTGCTGATTGTTTAATGAGAGTCCGAAAAAATGCCTGTTTATGGTCAGCACCACCAGCTTATAGTGGTCGCGGTAGACCACGGAAACATGGGCCAAAAATGAGACTCAACGACCCAACCACATGGCTTCAAGCGGATACAGAGATTGAAATTGACGAACATCCAGATTTGGGAAAAGTCCGAGTCAGACAATGGATTGACTTGCATTTTTATCGCGCCCCTGGACAAAAAGTCAACTTAATCCTGGTGGAAAGAATGAAGCCCATGTCAAATGGTCAGCCGTTTCCACCCTTATGGTTGGCTTGGGTTGGAGAACGAACTCTACCCTTAGAAACAGTTTGGTTTGAGTATTTACGACGTTTTGGAGTGGATCATTGGTATCGATTTGCTAAGCAACGATTACATTGGACATTGCCTAACTTGAGAACTCCCGAACAATGTGAACGGTGGAGCGATTTAATGCCGTTGATGAGCTGGCAACTCTGGTTAGCTAGGGATTTAGTGGTTGAAAATATACTACCTTGGCAATCTGCTAATATCACTGTAACTCCTGGACGTGTTGCCCAATCTATGTTGTCGCTTTTAGTTGACATTGGTACTCCTACTAAAATCCCTAAACATAGGGGAAAATCCCCCGGTTGGGAAAAAGGAAAGGTACGTACCAAGGCACCGTGCTATCCCACTGTCAAAAAACGGGTTTCTCGACGTAAAAAGTCTTCAAGATTAGCTATTTAATCTTCTACTTTTTGAGTTTTTGAGCAACAGCTTGCCTAAGATTCAAAGGTAGCTACTTTTAGCTGCGCTCATTTTTTAGTCTAAACTACAGT
>NZ_JAUBQH010000100.1:0-13479 GCF_036701145.1 Microcoleus sp. Pol17C6 | reverse complement strand
TTTTAAATCATCCAAATCTTCCTTCAGTCTTGTCTTATGGTACTCTGGCTGCCTAAAAACTGTCCGGAGTATTGTTAAGTAGTCCCTCAATAGTTTTCTTATCCGAATTACAGATAGCTCTGTTTGTAGTAGAGGTATTTGGAGCCTGAGCTAGTTCTAAACTTATTTCACCCCGCTTTAAAATATCACCCATAGCTCTATCAGGATTGAAAACAATAACAATACCCGTAAAAATGGGAGAGGAAAATAAAAGAAAGTATCTAAAATGCTTCTTCTTAATTAAGCTGCTCATAGTGCAAAACCTTTTGAAATTATCAACGTTGAGTCCATCCCAGTCATTTTTTAGCCATAACAGTTGACTATTTTGTGTATTCTTGCAGTTTTTGGAATCTCTTGTGCCTGCTAATTCATTGGAATAATGCAGCCTAACGCCCAAGCTCACCCGCACCCGGAAGCGCCGCCGTTCGTGCCTCACTCTGGCGCTTCCGGGTGTCGGTGTGCAGCGCCTTGTTGTGCCGTTGTCTTTTGATAAGATGCGCTTAGCTGCCCTTGAGCAACAGCTTTCTATGAACCATTGAGGTCTTAATCTTGCCGGTCAACAACTTACCCAGTGAGATGGACACTTGAACCTCATCCATCAAGAGTTGCCGCAAATCCTGAATTTGTGCATCAACGAACGGATGCTGTAATGTGCAGATAAAATCGAACTCTTGCCCAAGTCTCAGCACTCGCCCCGGAACAGTTTTGAATTTACCTAACAACAGGCCGTAGCGCACATACGGATAAATTCTGCGAATACGATTGGCCTTCTCTGAATAAACGATGGTAAGGATTCAGGTCTAAAAACTTGCGGCTCCAACGCTTGTCTGGCAAGGGTTGTAGGGCAAAATAAGGGTTTTTGCCTTTCGTGGTTGATTGTCAATAAAGGACGAAAAACTGTCATTTTTTGTCTTTTATTGAGAATAGAGATTTATTTAGCATCAAGCTCCAGATCTAAAGTCTTTGCCCAGCAAGGAGTTCAGTGACCTGAATCCTTACAAACGATGACATCGTGCGTTGTGACATGATTGTACTTCACCTCTACGACTATTCGGGGCACAATAGAGGTATGTGCCTCATTCACTTTCTCATAAATTAAGATGTCTTGCTCGAAACCTTTTCCTTTGCCTCGAATCGGCTCCCCTGTATCTATATCAACGCCCATCTGAACGGCTCCACGCTCATCTACCGACAAGTCGTAGAGCAAGCTCATTTTCCTTGCTACGTGAGCAGACGTGAGATTGAGGGATAAACGATCTACTAATGCTTGAGTAAAAATATCTTCTTCGCTCATAAAGTAATTGTACCTTCAAAATGCTCAGCGCGTTCTGTTGCAGGCGCGACGGCACAACTTATAATTGTATCGCGGCTGCGGTACAATACTGTATATAGTCTAAAAGTACCGCATATCGATGATGTATCTCAACCCCTTCTTGCTCCCCATCAGAATCTCCTTCCCTCGATTTAGTTCGCCGCACGATTCGACTCAATTACTTAAGCCGTAGCACTGAAAAAAGCTATCTTTATTATAGTAGTGAAAAGTTAACTTGATGGGTGAAATAGAGTCGAGATAACACTCGGTCGATCGGAAAAATTGAGACATTCATCAGAACTTACTCACGTGGGGTGTCCCGCCCGCCCTTTTTGGACGGGCGGGCCACCCCACAAACTTGTGTAAGTTATTTAATTCTCATTCCTAATTCTGTCGGCGACAACAATTTGTATATTTTTTGGATTGATAGCTCAACCGCAGATCCAAGGCAGATAACGCAGATCAACGCAGATATTTTAAGGATAATTTGCAATTTTTGCAATCTAGTCTTATAACGTAGTTAACACAAGAGGATTGTCTTATGATTCAGACAAAAACTAAACTAACATTTGCAGACTTCCTGCAAAATTACCCAGATGGATCTGGTATCTACGAACTTGTAAATGGGGAGATTGTCAAAGTGGAAGCAACCATATCTCATAAAAATGTGGCACGATTTCTTGTTAAGTCTTTCGACAGAGAAAGCGAGCGCTTGGGGCTTGACTATATCGTTGACAAAGATATAGTTTTAAGAACTGTAACAGCTTCAGGACAAGAGCAAGGCAGAAATCCTGATGTCGGCGTGGTTAAGGCATCAGTATGGAACAGCAATGTACGTGGCTACGGAGCCCTTACCGAACCTATCCAATTAGCAGTAGAAGTTACCTCAACTAACTGGGAAGACGACTATGTGGATAAACTAGATGAGTATCAAAGGCTCGGCATTTGTGAGTATTGGATTCTGGACTATTTAGCGATCGCTTCTAGGGCTTATCTAGGAAATCCCAAAATTCCCACAGTTTTCGTTTACTCTTTGGAAAATGGCAGTTATGTAATTCAAAGTTTTACAGGTAATGAGCGCATTATCTCTAAAACTTTTCCCGAACTAGAAATCACAGTCGAGCAACTTGTACTCAGCAGCCAAATTCAAAACATTTAGAGAAACGAGATGAGATTACACCGAAAAAAAATTATCTTGGAAAGAGTGTTTTTATGCCTCCCTTCCATTACTCTTTACTATTTTCACCCTTCTCAAAAACAGGTAAGATGCCTGTTGCAAAAATACTATATTGGACTGTAGTGTGGGCATCTTGCCTGCCCGTAAGTTACTCCCTACTGTTTGCTTTCCTGTTGCTATTTTCCTCGAAAACCTTCGCCCAAATTATTCCCGATAATACCCTGGGCCCGGAAAGTTCGCGGACAGTTCCCGATACTATCAATAACATACCCTCAGATAGAATCACTGGCGGCGCAACTCGCGGCGTTAACCTCTTTCACAGTTGGCGCGAATTTAACATCCGTGAAGGGCGGGGAGCTTATTTTGAAAATCCCAGCGGAATTACCAACATATTCACCCGCGTTACTGGCGGAAATCCTTCTAATATTTTAGGAACTCTGGGAGTTTTGGGAAACGGCAATTTATTCTTAATTAATCCGAAAGGAATTATATTCGGACCTAATGCGCGGTTAGATTTGCGCGGTTCGTTTATCGGTTCAACCGCTGACAGTATTGTGTTTAATAACGGCTTTGAATTCAGTACCACCAACCCACAAACATCTGCCCTGTTAACCGTTAATATTCCCGTTGGTTTAAGATTTAGAGACAATCCCGGTGCAATTGTCAATCAATCGACGGCTGTAGGGAAGGTAAATCTCCCAGCCTCTGCTGTGCCAATCCCAATTAGCGATCGAGTTGGTTTAGCAGTAGAACCAGGTCAAACTTTAGCACTGATTGGTGGCGACATTCAACTGCAAGGCGGCAATTTAACCGCCAGCGGCGGACAAATTTTACTCGGTAGCGCAGCCAATCCCGGTTTAGTTAATTTTGCAATGACAGCGGGGGAAAAGGGAAATTTAACTTTAAATTATGACAATATTCAAAACTTCGGCAATATTCAAATATCCGATGGAACACTCATCAACACTAGCGGCATCGGTGGCGGCAGAATAGAGTTAAAAGGTGGAAATGTCGCCCTCAGCGGGGCGCGAATTTATGCGCTGACACTGGGAAATATTGATGGTAGAGGTATCGATATCAGCGCCCAAAAGTTGCGAGTGGAAAATGGCACGCAATTTTCTACTTTGACTTTAGGAGATGGTGCAGGAGGTAATATCAACTTCCGTGCTGCTGATTCAGTAGAAATGATCGGGCTGGGAGTGGAGGGCTATCAACAGGTTGCAATTAAATATTTAGTATCGGGAACTACAGACCCATTTGACCCGCTAATGACGCTGTTTAATGCTAGTGCTGGTGCTGGTTCGGGGGGGAATATTACGATCGACACCGGCCGCCTGCTCTTCAACAATGGGGTAGTAGGTAGCGGCATTGCTTTTGGCGGTGGAAATGGCGGCAATTTAATTATTCGTGCCAATACTTTTGAGATGGTGGGTTCTGGAATTAACAACGGGACAGCTAAAGAAAGTAGCGGTGCGGGAGGAAGCATTAGTCTTGATGTCGCGAAATTAATTATGCGCGACGGTTCTATTCTGGGTAGCACAAGCTACAGCAGCGGCCCGTCGGGGAATATTAACATTAATGCTGCTGAATCAGTAGAATTGTCTAACAGCGGCCCGACAACGGTTGTGTCAACCGGAATTAGCACCCTGAGTATCGCATCTAACGGCAGGGCGGGGAATATTAACGTCGATACCAAGCGGTTGACTCTCTCTGGAGGTTCGGCGTTTACATTAGGAACGGGTGTTTTAGTTGGCAGGTTTTTGTTTTCTCAGGAGGGCGGGCCTGCTGGAAACTTAACAGTTAGGGCTACTGAATCAGTAGAAATTTCAGGCATTTCTCAACTTTTGAGCAGCGGAATTCAGAATGCGAGTGCATTGACTTCTGGAACTTTGAGTTCGAGTCGGGGTGGGGATATTCGTATTGATACGCCAAGCCTAACCGTGCGGGATGGGGGGATAGTTTCTACGAGTTCTTTGGGGGTGGGAGATGTGGGGAATATTACTGTTAATGCCGATCGCATTGAGGTCAGCGGCAGCGGAAATAATGGTCTGTTTGTCAGTACAATTGATGCTTCGGTGGGCAAGATATTTGGTACTAATCCCCAGGCGACGGCAAATGCCGGTTCGTTGAATCTGAATGCCGATCGACTAATTGTCAGAGATGGAGCTACAGTGACAGTGCAGGCTACGGGAACCGGACGCGCTGGTAATATTAATGTTGTCGCAAATTCGATCGCTCTTGACAACAAAGCGATGATTGACGGTACGACTGTATCCGGTACTGGAGCAAATATTAACCTGCAAGCGCGAGACATCCAGTTGCGCCGCAACAGCCGAATTACCACCGATGCAGGCACTTCTGACGGCGGCAATATCAACATCAACAGCGACATTCTTGTCGCCCTCCCGCAAGAAAACAGCGACATTACAGCCAACGCCCGCACAGCAGGCGGCGGCCGCGTGAATATCAATGTTCCCAATGTTTTTGGTTTTACAGCAGCGAGTCGCGAACAAGTCAGAAACAGGTTGGGACTCAGTGACGCTGAATTTGCAGCGTTGCAAGTAAGTCCTACATCTCTGCTTCCCAGCAGCGACATCGCCGCGATTTCCCAAAGCGGCGGCCCGGCTTTGCAAGGGGCGGTAACATTTAGTTCTGTTGGAGTGAATCCCGTTCAAGGTTTAGTGGAACTGCCCCAAAATGTGGTGAATCCGGCTGCCTTAATTGCTGCAAATCCCTGCATCCAAGGGGCCGAGAACGAGTTTACTGTGACGGGGCGGGGGGGATTGCCACCGAGTCCTCACGAGGTTCTCAGCAGCAATTCTAGCCAGTTTAATTGGGTGGAACCAGCGGTAGGTGGGAGTCAGCAAGTAGAAGGCCCCCTACCATCCATAGAAGTTCGACCAAGAGAAATTATTCCCGCTCAAGGTTGGGTAATGGACGATCGAGGACAAGTAAGGCTGGTAGCCTATAATTCTATTGGTGGTGCATCTATTCGCAGTCCGAAACCGACGCGTGTTTGCGTACCTCAATAGGTACTCTTCAGGTTTTAGCTAATCCCTCGCTATTTTCCTAATACCAAATTAACCAGACTTCAAAGATGTGCCGCCAATCTTCCGCCCTATTTTTTGCATTCTTGCTGCAGTTTCCTTTCCCCGCGATCGCTCAAATCATCCCCGATAATAGCTTGGGTGCAGAAAGTTCGCGTACAGTGCCCGATAATATCAACAACTTACCCTCAGATAGAATAGAAGGCGGTGCAATTCGCGGCGTTAACCTCTTTCACAGCTTGCGCGAATTTAACATCCGTGAAGGGCGGGGAGCCTATTTTGCCAATCCTAACGGGATTGCGAATATTTTTACCCGCGTTACTGGTGGCAACCCTTCTAATATTTTAGGAACTCTGGGAGTTTTGGGAAACGGTAACTTGTTTTTAATTAACCCAAAAGGGATTGTTTTTAGTCCCAACGCTCGGTTAGATTTGCGTGGTTCATTTTTAGCAAGTTCTGCTGATAGCGTAGTTTTCGATAATGGTTATCAATTCAGCAGCCGCAATCCCGAATCAGTACCCCTATTAAATGTCAATATACCTATCGGTTTAAATTTTCGAGAAAATTCGGGTAAAATTATTAACTATTCAGCAGCACCAGCTTTTAATTTACCACAATTACCCCCAGAAATTCCGCCGATTTTCAATAACATGGGCGCTTCAGTTGCTCCCGGACAAACTATCGCTCTAGTGGGCGGAGATATTGAATTAAATCAGGGAACACTCACTGCATCTACCGGACAAATTTTGCTGGGTAGCGTCGCTAGTCCGGGGATGGTTGGATTGGGGGCAACGCCATTTGGATTAAGTTTAAACTATGACAATATTTCTAACTTTGGTAATGTTGAAATAACCAACGGCTCACTGATAAATACCAGTGGAATCGGTGGTGGCAAAGTCGATATTCGAGGTGGAAATGTCAACCTCAATAATGGGCGAATTTATGCACTGACTTTGGGAAATATTGATGGCAGGGCGATCGATATTAACGCTCAACAGTTTCGGGCCCAAGGTGGAGCGCAAATCTCCACGCTGACAGCAGGAAGTGGTGCGGGAGGCGCTGTCAATATCCGGGCTACCGACTCAGTAGAAATGCTCGGAATTGGATTAGATAACTATAGAGTGTTTGGTGGTAACTATACGGTATCTGGCTCTTTCGACCCTTTTGACCCACAACTTCTGCTGATAACTGGCACTAATAGCATGGGAGCCGCCGGAAACATCACGATCGACACGGGACGATTGCTGATGGACAATGGAAGCGCATTGACTACCACCACGTTAGGTGCTGGCAACGCCGGAAATATTACCATCCGTGCCGGGGTTTTAGATATGCTCGCTTCTGCAATCCACAGCGGCCCACTTTTGGGGAGTACGGGTAGGGGAGGAAATATCACCTTTGAGGGAAAACGTTTAACAGTAAGCGACGGTGCTAGTGCGATCAGCATCACCCGCGGTGAAGGAGGAGCGGGGAATATCAACATTAAAGCTTCGGAATCAGTAGAAGTGCTGCGGACTCCCACTGGAAGTCCCGTAGCAAGTTTAATTGGCTCAACTGCCAGCGGTGTGAATGGGGAAGCTGGGGACATTAATATCGACACGAAGCGGTTGAGGATTTCTGACGGAGGCGGGATTAGTTTATCTAGCGGAGCAGTTGTGGGCAACCAACCCTTGAATACAACTGGGGGGCCCGGAGGTAATTTGACAGTTAGGGCCACTGAGTCAGTAACAGTCGAGGGTTTTTCTGGAGTTTTGGCGAACGGCAGTCGGAATCCCAGTTTCATCTGTGCTGATGCCAACACTGCTAATCGGGGAGGGAGTATCAACATTTCTACACCTGTACTGACTCTGCGGGGTGGGGGAGTTATTAGCACTGCATCTTTAGGCAGCGGAGAAGCGGGAAGCATCACGATTGATGCGGGGCGTGTAGAAGTTATTGGGAATGGGGGTCAAGGTGAATTTAACAGTCAAATTCAGACTTCCGTTGGGATTGCCTCTGAGCTTATAGATCCTAATGCTACGGCTAACGGAGGTTCGTTGAATCTAAATGTCGGGGAGTTGATTCTTCGCAATGAAGGAACACTCAATCTGCAAGCTTTGGGATCGGGACGCGCTGGTAACATTAACGTCAAAGCAGACTCAATTTTTCTTGACAACCAAAGCAGCATTGACGGTAGAACGGCATCCGGTCCCGGAGCAAATATTAACCTTGAAGCACGAGATATCCAGTTGCGCCGAGGCAGCAGAATTACAACGGATGCAAGTATTTCTGAGGGTGGTAATATCAACATTAAAAGCGATATTCTGGTCGCCCTCCCGCAAGAAAACAGCGACATCACAGCCAATGCGCGATCGGCTCAAGGTGGTAGGGTTAATATTAATGTCCCCAATGTTTTTGGGTTTACATCAGTCACTCGCGAACAGGTGCGAGCGACTTTGGGATTAACAGATGCTGAATTTGCAGCGTTGCAAGTAAGTCCTACATCTTTAATTCCTACCAGCGACATCGCCGCGATTTCCCAAAGTAGCGGCCCGGATTTGCAAGGTAATGTAACATTTAGTGCTTCTGGGGTGAATCCTGCTCAAGGTTTAGTGGAACTGCCGCAAAATGTGGTCAATCCGGCTGCGTTAATTGCTGCAAATCCCTGCACGCAAGGGGCCGATAGCGCATTTACGGTCACTGGGAAAGGAGGAGTGCCACCAAGTCCTAATGATGCCCTCAGCAGCCCTCTATCGCCGTTGCCTTGGGTGGAACCAGCGGTAGGTGAAAGTCAGCAAGTAGAAGGCCTCATAGCATCCATAGACGTTCGGCCAACAGATATTATTCCCGCTCAAGGTTGGGTAATGGACGATCGAGGACAAGTAACGCTGGTAGCGTATAATGCTGGTGGTGGTGCATCTCTTCGCAGTCCGAAATCGACGGGGGTTTGCGTACCTCGATAGGTACTCTTCAGGTTTTAGCTAATCCCTCGCTATTTTCCTAATATTAAATTAACCAGACTTCAAAGATGCAGCGCCAATCTTCCGCCCTATTTTTTGCATTTTTACTGCTGTTTCCTTTCCCCGCGATCGCTCAAATCATCCCCGATAATAGCTTGGGCGCAGAAAGTTCACGGACAGTTCCCGATACTATCAAAAACTTACCCTCAGATAGAATAGAAGGCGGTGCAACTCGTGGCGTTAACCTCTTTCATAGCTTGCGCGAATTTAACATCCGTGAAGGGCGGGGAGCCTATTTTGCCAATCCCAGCGGAATCACCAACATATTCACCCGCGTTACGGGTGGCAATTCTTCTAATATTTTAGGTGTCTTGGGAGTCCAAGGAAATGCCAACTTATTTTTACTTAATCCCAAAGGAATTGTCTTTGGTCCCAACGCTCGGTTAGATTTGCGCGGCTCATTTGTCGGTGCAACCGGTAGCGGAATTCTCTTTGATAATGGCTTTGAATTTAGTGCAGCTAATTCTAATGCAGTGCCATTGTTAGCAATCAATATTCCTGTGGGTTTAAGATTTAGAGACAATCCCGGTACAATTGTCAACTCTTCCCAAACAAAGGCTCCTACCTCAGCCTTACCACCACTACCCATAGAAATTCCTGCTTTTGAAAAACTCGGTTTGGCCGTAGATCCCGGTCAAACTTTAGCATTAATTGGCGGTGACATTCAACTCCAAGGAGGAAATCTAACTGCTTATACCGGACAAATTCTTCTGAGTAGTGTCAATAGTCCAGGTTTAGTGCAATTTGAACCAACAGCTTTAGGTCTGAATTTAAACTATAGCAGTATTCAGAACTTCGGCAATATTGAAATGAACGGTGCATTTATAAATACCAGCGGATTAGGAGGTGGGAAAGTCGATATTCGAGGTGGAAATATTAATCTTAATGGTTCAGGAATTTATGGACTGACACTCGGAAATATAAATGGTAGAGGCATTGACATCAATTCCCAAAACTTGCGAGTAGAGGGGGGGTCGCAAATTTTCGCCTCCACATTAGGAGAGGGGAGAGGAAGCGATATCAACATCCGCGCTACTGACTCAGTAGAAATGATCGGGTTGGGAATTGAGGGCTATCAGCAGCTTACAGAAAATTTTCAGACATCTGGAACAGGCAACCCCTTTATTTCGCAAATTGTTCTGTTCACTAGCACTATTGGCAGTGGAGCAGCCGGAGATATTAACATTGAAGCCGGACGGCTGTTGATGAGCAATGGGGTAGTGGCTGGTGCCCCCACCTTTGGTGCTGGGAATGGCGGAAATTTGACTATCCGCGCCAACACGGTCGAACTCATCAGTTCAACGCTCTATAACGGAACAACGAACGAAAGCACTGGTCAAGGCGGAAACATCTCTGTTGAAGCGCAACGGTTAATACTGCGCGATGGCGGTGCGTTTGCCAGCTTCAGCCTTAGTGATGGAGCATCGGGGAATATCGCGATTAAAGCGAGTGAATCGGTGGAATTATCGGGTAGTCTTCCTGTAGGTCTAGGGCAAACTCGGCTCGGCACGAATACTTTTGATGGGAATGGAAAAGGTGGGGATATTACGATCGACACTAAGCGGTTGAGTGTTTCTAATGGAGCCACAATTAGTTTAACGACTGGTGCAATTTTTGGCGAAGCCGTGTTTTCTACAAGTGGGGGGACGGGAGGAAATTTAACTGTGAGAGCCTCCGACTCTATAGAAGTGAGTGGTGAGTCACGATTTTTGGAGAATGCGGGCTATGTAGCAAGTTCTTTTGTTACTCAAACTGCAAGTTCTGGTAGAGGTGGAGATATCCGCCTGTCAACACCTAAACTAACTGTGCAGAATGGCGGCGTTATTTCTGCGGCTTCTTTGGGTATAGCAGATGCAGGAGATATTACAATTAATGCCGATCGCTTACAAGTGCAAGGTATTGGGAGTAACAGTGGGTTGAGGAGTGGAATTGAGGCCTCGGCTGGTAGGGCGTTTAATGCTGTCAATTCCAATGCTAGCGGAAATGCAGGCTCGTTGAATTTGAATGCTAATCAATTGATTCTTCGGGATAGTGCAGTTGTTAATGTTCAATCTTCAGGAACAGGTAGGGCTGGCAATATTAACGTTGTAGCGAACTCCATTGCCCTGGACAATAAAAGCATAATTGATGGCACAACGGTCACTGGTTCCGGTGCTAATATTAACCTGCAAGCGCAAGATATTCAGTTACGGCGCGGTAGCCGAATTACCACCGATGCAGGTGTTTCTGAGGGCGGTAATATCAGAATTAATAGCGATATTTTGGTAGCTTTACCGCGAGAAAATAGCGATATTACAGCTAATGCTCGCACAGCTAGGGGCGGACAAGTTACGGTCAATGTACCAAATATATTTGGCTTTACAAGCCTTAACCGCGAACAAGCCAGGAGTAATTTGGGATTAACAGATGCTGAATTTGCAGCGTTGCAAGTAAGTCCGACTTCTCTAATTCCTACTAGCGATATTGCGGCGATTTCCCAAAGTAGCGGCCCGGATTTGCAAGGTAGTGTAACATTTAGTGCTTCTGGGGTGAATCCTGCTCAAGGTTTAGTGGAACTGCCGCAAAATGTGGTCGATCCCGCTGCTTTAATTGCCGCAAATCCTTGCACGCAAGGGGTCGATAGCGCATTTACCGTCACTGGCAAAGGAGGAGTGCCACCGAGTCCTAATGATGCCCTCAGCAGCGCAGCATCGCCGT
Source organism: Microcoleus sp. Pol17C6 (assembly GCF_036701145.1). Lineage (NCBI taxonomy): Bacteria > Bacillati > Cyanobacteriota > Cyanophyceae > Oscillatoriales > Microcoleaceae > Microcoleus > Microcoleus sp. Pol17C6. The sequence continues at coordinate 2,208 of NZ_JAUBQH010000100.1, read as the reverse complement.
TTCCTTGGGTGGAACCAGCGGTAGGTGGAAGTCAGCAAGTAGAAGGCAAAAGAGCATCCATAGACGTTCGGCCAACAGAAATTATTCCTGCTCAAGGTTGGGTAATGGATGAGCAAGGAAAAGTGACGCTGGTAGCGTATAATTCTGGTGGTGGTACATCTCTTCGCAGTCCGAAATCGACGGGTGTTTGCGTACCTCGATAGGTACTCTTTAGGTTTTAGCTAATCCCTCGCTATTTTCCTAATATTAAATTAACCAGACTTCAAAGATGCAGCGCCAATCTTCCGCCCTATTTTTTGCATTTTTACTGCTGTTTCCTTTCCCTGCGATCGCCCAAATCATCCCAGACAGCAGCTTGGGTGCGGAAAGTTCACGGACTATTCCCGATACTATCAACAAATTACCCTCAGATAGAATCACTGGCGGTGCAACTCGCGGAGTAAATTTATTTCACAGTTTACAACAATTTAACGTGGGTGAAGGCAGAGGAGCATATTTTGCCAATCCTAACGGAATTGCGAATATTTTTACCCGCGTTACGGGTGGCAATCCTTCTAATATTTTAGGTGTGTTGGGAGTCGAAGGAAATGCCAACTTATTTTTACTTAATTCCAAAGGAATTGTCTTCGGTTCCAATGCGAGGTTAGATTTGCGCGGTTCATTTTTAGCAAGTTCTGCTGATAGCGTAGTTTTCAATAATGGCTATCAATTCAGCAGCAGCAATCCGCAATTTTTACCCCTGTTAAATGTCAATATACCTATCGGTTTAAATTTTCGAGAAAATCCGGGAAAAATCATTAACTCTTCAGCAGCACCAGCCTTAAATTTACCACAATTACCCCCCGCAATCCCGCCGATTTTCAATAACATGGGCTTAGGAGTTGGGCCCGGACAAACTCTTGCCCTAGTGGGCGGAGATATAGAATTAAATCAGGGAACACTCACTGCATCTACCGGACAAATTTTGCTCGGTAGCGTCGCTAGTCCGGGGATGGTTGGATTGGGGTCAACGCCTTTTGGATTAAATTTAAACTATGACAAGATTTCCAACTTTGGTAATATTGAAATAACTAAGGGTTCATTGATCAACACCAGTGGAATTGGTGGCGGTCAAGTCGAGATTCGAGGTGGAAATGTCAACCTCAACAATGGGCGAATTTATGCGCTAACTTTGGGAAATATCGATGGTAGGGGCATCGATATTAACGCTCAACAGTTTCGGGCCCAAGGTGGGGCGCAAATCTCCACGCTGACAGCAGGAAGTGGTGCAGGAGGCGCTGTCAATATCCGCGCTACCGATTCAGTAGAACTGATCGGGATTGGATTTGAGAGCTTTCAAAACTTTGTCAAAAATTATACAATCTCTGGAAAAATCAACCCTTTTGACCCACAGATTCTGCTGGAAACTAGCACTGCTGGCATGGGAGATGCGGGAAACATCTTAATCGATACCGGACAACTGCTGATCAACAATGGAACCGTATCGGGTAGCGCTACATTAGGTGCTGGCAACGCCGGAAATATGACCCTCCGTGCCAGGGTTTTCGATCTGGTCGGTTCAGGGATCAACACCGGCACACTCGCGGGGAGTACGGGTAGGGGAGGAAATATCAGCTTTGAGGGAGAACGTTTTATCGTACGCGATGGCAGTGCGCTCATCAGCACCACTCGCAGTGAAGCACCATCGGGGAATATCAACATTAAAGCTTCGGAATCAGTAGAAGTGCTGCGGACTCCCACGGGAAGTCCGGTAGCAACCTTGATTGGTGCAACCGCAATCAGCATTAATGGGAAAGCCGGAGACATTTATATCGACACGAAGCGGTTGAGGATCTCTGAAGGGGGCGGAATTAGTTTATCTAGTGGATCGGTTGTGGGCAACCAACCGTTGAATACAACTGGGGGGCCAGGAGGTAATTTAACAATTAAAGCTACTGAGTCAGTCAGACTAGAGGGTATTTCTGGAGTTTTGGCGAATGGCAGTCGGAATCCTAGTTTCATCTCCGCTGATACCAACTCTGCTGCTCGGGGAGGGAGTATGAACATTTCCACACCTTTAGTAATTCTCCGGGATGGAGGACTTATTTCTACTGCATCTTTAGGCAAAGGAGATGCCGGAAGCATCACGATTGATGCGGGGCGTGTAGAAATTATTGGTAATGGCGGTCAAGGTGAATTTAACAGTCAAATTCAGACTTCCGTTGGGAT
>NZ_JAUBQH010000099.1:0-13516 GCF_036701145.1 Microcoleus sp. Pol17C6 | reverse complement strand
TGGTTATTAAATGGGATCGAAAAATCAAAAATAAAGGCAATGCTATTTTATCCGGTTTAGCTGCGTAGCAGCTTATCACCCGGCTCGGCTCATGCCAGAGAAAGTAAAAACTCTATCCCCAGATTATGACCCAGATCCGGTTTAAACTGGCACGGAAACTAACGAAAGCCGAAAAAATGGCGCTGAAGGGGAAAACTGGATTTGTCGTGGTGGCAATTCGCGCTCGTGATTGAACGGTCAAATCCTTGGATGTAAGGCTGTAAGAGTTTGGTCAAGAACTTTGAGGCGACTCTCATCAATGCTAATGCCAAACTCAATTTCTATTTCATCAGGCTGATGCTCAAAGGGTTGGCAAATGAATAAATCTCAAATGGGTTCTATAAGAGTCCCAGGGTGAATAACTGTGAAGTTTTGTCGCTTTTTCGCGAAGTGCTTCCAAGCACTGCGGTAGACTAACCTTTAATTCTCTGTGCAGGCTATAGCGGTGGCACCTCACCGTCAAATCTGTTAATTCGCAGAGGCAGCAAATTTTTAGTGACTCGTTGGGAGCCTTTATTCAATGTCTCATTCAGTCAAAATTTACGATACTTGCATCGGCTGCACTCAATGCGTCCGCGCTTGTCCGACTGACGTTTTGGAGATGGTGCCCTGGGATGGCTGCAAAGCAGCTCAGATTGCCTCATCTCCCCGCACCGAAGACTGTGTAGGCTGCAAGCGGTGCGAAACTGCTTGCCCCACCGATTTTCTGAGCATCCGGGTTTACCTGGGAGCAGAAACCACTCGCAGTATGGGTCTAGCCTACTAAATATCGATCGACACGCCGATCGAATTACGGGCACAAGAGAGGGGGCAATTTAATCGCCCCCTCTTTTTTGTCGCGGAATCTGCATTCTGGGGCCGGAAGAAGGTAAAAATGATAAAACTTGAGTTTTATTGCGATCGCTAAGCAGGAGTAGTACGTTAAATGTGCGGAATCGTTGGCTATATCGGCACGCAAGCAGCAAGTGAGATTTTGCTAGCAGGATTGGAGAAACTAGAATACCGGGGCTATGATTCAGCGGGCCTCGCTACCATCTCCGAAGGAGAAATTACCTGCATCCGAGCAAAGGGCAAATTGCACAACCTCCGGGAAAAGTTAGCAGAGATAGACTCTCTCGCTCCCATCGGCATCGGACACACCCGCTGGGCAACTCACGGCAAACCAGAAGAATATAACGCTCACCCTCACATGGATAATAGCGGGCGAATTGCGGTAGTTCAAAATGGAATTGTCGAAAATTATCGCGAGTTGCGGAAAGAATTGAAAGCAAAGGGACATAAATTTGTCTCGGATACCGATACAGAAGTTATTCCTCATTTAATAGCTGAATTTTTGAAAGAAGCAAAAAGGGAGAAGGAAGAAGAAAAAGATAAAAAAACCGAGAAAATTGCTGATTTATCGTTTTTGGAAACTGTTTTAAATGCGGTAAATAAATTAGAAGGAGCTTTTGCGATCGCCGTTATCTGTGCAGATTTTCCCGAAGAAATAATTGTCGCCAGACAGCAAGCTCCTTTGGTGATTGGCTTTGGTGCAGGGGAATTTTTCTGCGCTTCTGACACGCCGGCATTAGTCTCTCAAACCCGCACTGTTTTGTCCTTGGAAAATGGCGAATTAGCAAGGCTAACTCCGATGGGAGTCGAAGTTTACAGCTTTGCAGGAGAAAGGCTGAAAAAAAGCCCGCGCATCCTTGGTTGGAGTCCGGTTTTAGTCGAAAAACAAGGCTTCAAACACTTCATGCACAAGGAGATTTATGAACAGCCAGCCGTAGTGCGAGCTTGTTTGGAGGCTTATTTAGACAGCGATTGGCAGCCAGGAAATCCCAGATATCCCATCAATCTCAGCTTGCCCAAGGAACTTTACGCCGATGTCGAACAAATTTCGATTCTCGCCTGTGGAACGAGCTGGCACGCCTCGCTAATTGGCAAATATTTGTTGGAACAATTAGCTAATATTCCCACAGCAGTGCAGTACGCTTCTGAGTACCGTTACGCACCGGCACCGCTGACAGCAAATACTTTAACTATTGGGGTAACACAATCGGGAGAAACGGCGGATACGCTGGCTGCTTTGGGGATGGAACAGCAGCGCCGCGCGGGTTTTACTGATAAATTCCGGGCGAGAATGTTAGGCATTACTAACAGAACCGAAAGTTCGATCGCCCACATGATGCCGCACGTGATCAATACCCACGCCGGTATAGAAGTCGGCGTTGCTGCAACGAAAACTTTTGTCACTCAGTTGATGGCATTCTATTTCTTAGCTTTGGATTTGGCGCACCAGCGACAAACAATCAGCACGGATAGATTGGCAGAAATTATTGCTGGTTTGCGCCAGTTGCCGGCAGAAATTGAGAAGTTTTTGGAGATTCAAGAACAGTATGTGGAGGAATTGTCCCACCAGTTTACAGACACCCAAGATTTTATCTTTTTGGGGCGGGGAATTAACTTTCCGATTGCTTTGGAAGGGGCACTGAAACTGAAGGAAATTAGCTACATTCACGCCGAAGGATATCCGGCGGGAGAGATGAAACACGGCCCGATCGCCCTTTTGGATGCGAAAGTGCCTGTAGTGGCGATTGCCATGCCCGGAAGCGTCTACGAAAAAGTGCTTTCCAACGCTCAAGAAGCGAAGGCGCGCGACGCCCGTTTAATTGGCGTTACGCCCAAGCAAGGTGTGGCGGAAGCCGATATTTTTGACCACATTTTGCCGGTGCCTTTGGTGGATGAATTGTTGTCGCCGATTGTGACAGTGATTCCGCTGCAATTGTTGGCTTATCACATTGCAGCCCGTCGGGGTTTGGATGTGGATCAGCCACGCAATTTGGCGAAGTCGGTGACGGTAGAATGAGGTTTTGTAGGGTGCGTCAGTTAGGTGTTTACACAAAATAAAGTTGTACACTGAAAACGCTTGAAACTGTTGAGATATCGTGCCAAATTTCAAGGTTAAAGTTGTACACTAGACACTCTAAGCCTTGCCCAGCAGGACTTTTGGGTTAGTGTGCAACTTTATTCCCCCAAAACATTAGGATGATTTTCTGTGCGTGCGATCGGCTCATCGCTGACGTACCCTACAGATAAAACGGCTGATTGTCGATCGCACACACCCCAAATCGCGGCTAACAGCAACCAGCTTGTAGTATTGAGTCGAAAATCAAACAGCGTCACATCTACAGTATTAAAAAGCGTACAGGCGGCGAATGCTAATAAATAACTGAAAAAAATTAGGCGATCTGTTGCTTTTACATCTTGACCAACTATCTGATTTTTTCTAAAAATTATCGCCTGTTGATTAATCACTAAAGCATTTTCCGCTACTTCCTGTGTTGCTATTTGCTCGTGTTTGATATCTGCAGAAAAAAGCGGCCAATTCACCAGCAGCAAAACACCCCTAGCCAAAACCCAACCCACTAAACCAAACAAAAAAAGCGTTGCGGGTATTCCCGTTTCCGCAGTCAACATCAGTATCAAACTGTGAGGATGACCGAGCCATTCTTGCATCTGAGCTTGATAGAGAGGCGTAAAATTTCGCAATCCCCAACCAGTCCAAGGACGCTGCTGAGTCATAGACCAAGCAAATTCCCACTGAGTTTTTCTCAAAGTAGCAGTCGGCCGATTTGGGAACATCTCGTCGGTGAGTCTAGCCCAAAAGAAAGCCGGAACAATTCTTCGTAAAGATTGCCGCAGTGGTTCCGGGCCAAAGGCAGACAAAAAAATTGTGCTAGCCACACTCAAAACCGCAGCTAATAATTTTTTATAACCCGCATAAAATGCAAAAGCCAAAACTGCCAAAACCGCCATTCCCCAAGCATTGCGAGAATTAGTAAAAATCAAAGCAACAGCATTTCCGATCGCTGCACAACTTAAAAATAGGAATTTGGAATTGGGTATTGGGTATTGGGGATTGGGCATTGGTAAGTGGTGACGGCTGACAACTCCCAATTGAAAACTGACAACTGACAACTGACAACTGACTTCTTCCATCCACAGTCCCAGTGCTAAAATAAAAGCAATTGTCAGATAGCAAGCTAAAATATTAGCGTACATAAATACAGAAGCCATACGGCCGGGGGGATTGCCTTGGGGTGCGAGTACCCAGCCAAAAACAGGCTGCAATTGCTCGATGCCGCTCCAGCCTAAAAATTGCTGTCCCAGACCTAAAATTATCACTGGAATTGAACTAATTACAATAATCCAAGACAATTGCCGCAATTGAGGCAAAGTTTGAATTAAACTGCTAAAAGCGGCAAACAATATAAAGAACGGCAAGAAATTGTACAACCCTACAAAAGCCTCAATGCGGTTGTGGGCAAAAACGGCTGTGATGACTAGCAGCGCGCTCAGAATTGCGAATCCTCGATTCAACGGGCGGCGACTAATTTGACGGAACTTTTGCTTGCAAGTGCCGGCCAATCCCAGGAATAAACCTAAAGCTCCCAAAATCGGAATTAAGGGAAAAATCAGCATCCCCACTTGGGCGAAATTCCAAGGGATTTGCAGGCGGGGATCTGGATGTTTTTGGAGACGAGACTTGAGATTTTCGGCTGTCTGTTTGGCAGCTAATTTCAACCGATTTTTGATATTCACCCACACTCCCAATCTCAAATCTAAAATCTACAATTTACCATCGTTAAGCTAGTTCCCAAACGCATTCCGATCGCGTCAGGCGTATTTGAGCTAGGGCAAAAATGGTCGGGATAATGCGGCCGTAGTTCGTGGAAATCGATCGCCAACCCAAATCCGCTAAAAACCAAGTCCACATCACCGGGCCGACCAACGAAAATACGCTCCGCGTCGCACCGTAACGAGCTGCACTCACCGCCATACCGCGCCGCGCCGTCTGAATTGCGACATAATTTTGAAACTGGGTTGCTGCAGTTGCAGTGCCTGCAAGCACTCCTTGTTTTGCCATTTGATAGGTGGCAAAATGCAGCGCAAATTGATTGGCCATTAGTTTGAGCAGCATTGGTTTTAAGATGGAACTAACAGCTAAAGCGCTGCCGCCTTTAAACAGTAAACCCAGCGGGTCTTTTTCAGCAGAAATTGGCAGGGGTTCTGAGAGTTTGGACTCAACGATCGCTCGTTGTACGCGCAGTGTCAGCGCTTGCTGTTCATCTGCTGGTAAACGCTTCCACGCGCGGCCCATTAAGTGCAGAAATACTTCTGCCTCTAAGTCGGTGGTTGACAACTGTCTGGGGTAAGGGATTTTGAGATAGCGACAAACTTGAATTAGTGCTTGTCTGTAAGTTACTTGTTGGGTTCGCCCTCGGAGTACCGTCAACCCGTCGGCTGCAAGATAGCGAAACCGCTGTTCTACGGCGTCGAGCCATGCTTGGCGATCGCGACTTTGTACATCTATCGGTGCGGGGGTTTGCACGTAATCTAAAGGGTTAAACTTGCGGCTGAACAGAAGTTCTGTTAGTTGCTGCAATTCTTCTTCTGTTGTCAATTCGAGTGCTGCTCTGAGTTCGTCCAAAATTTTGCCCTCCCCTATTCGATTTTAGATTTTAGATTTTAGATTTTAGATTGCTGCTGGTTGACAACCATTAGGATTTAGGATTTACCTACAGTGGCATTTTTTGATTTGGTCTTAATCATGGATTCGTGCTGTCCTTTATTCTACTACTTGGTGCAGGGCGATGGCGTCGGGCCCCGGAAGCTACGGCTCTTTTGAGTCATCGGTAAGGTACAAATTCAGCTCGCAGCCTTTAAGCTGATGTGTAGATTTACAAGGCTGACTGATTGATTATGTTCGATGTTGTGGTGATTGGTGCGGGTATGGCGGGACTGAGTTGCGCTCAACGGTTGCGTCAAGCTGGTTATTCTGTGGCGGTTGTTGAGAAATCTCGCGGCGCGGGGGGACGTGTTGCTACCCGCCGCGTACAGGGTACTAGGGCCGATCACGGCGCGCGGTATCTGGAACCGCAGGGGGAGGCGGTGCAGGGGTTAATTGAGGCTTTGGTCGATCGGGATATCCTCAAACTCTGGACTGATAATGTCTGGGAATTCAGACAGGGAAAACTTTCTGCTATTGCTAGTTCTTGTTATGCCGCACCTACAGGTATGAATGCTATCGGTAAGTATCTGGCTGAGGATTTAGAGATTTGGTTTGGCCGCCGCGTACAAGTTATTTCTACTACAGATAACCAAATGTGGCATCTTTCCCTAGAAGTCACTGACAACAATTTAGACATACCTCAAGCATTGATTGCTAAGGCTGTTGTGGTGGCAATTCCTGCACCTCAAGCTTTAATGTTTTTGAATTCGGAAATCGGTTTGCTATCTGATTTTCTTGACAAATTGCGTTCTGTGGAGTACGACCCTTGCATTACGGTTATGGCTGGCTATTCTGCGGCAAAACAGCAAGATTTAAGCAATCTAAATCCGCAGTGGCAAGCTGTTTCGTTTCCCGATAATGCTGATTTAGCTTGGGTTTGTTTGGACAGCAGCAAACGGCTCGATCCGCAGCAGCCGGTGTTTGTGGTTCACAGCAGCGCAAATTTTGCAGAACGCTATTTAGAAGCTGCTGATTTGGAAACTGTCGGTCAAGAATTGCTCGATCGCACTTCTGAATATTTAATTTCTTGGCTGAAGCAGCCGGAATGGTTGCAGGTTCACCGCTGGCGGTATGCTTTTTGTCGAAACCCTTTGCCTGTTTCTTGTTTGCCTGCTGGGGGGAATTTGCCGCTAGTTTGTACGGGGGATTTGTGCGGGGAAGGTCAAATAGAAGGTGCTTTGCGATCGGGTTTGGCGGCGGCTAATTGGGTGAATTCTCAGTTGCACAATTTGCCCTTAGATTTCCGCCTAAATTGGTAATATGGCTACAATTAAGGTATCAATTTTGCCTCTAACGCTATGATTGCCATCCCGTCTGAGTTTAGCCAAGAAAATCACCTTGCCCTCGAACCTGATAATACCGTCCGGCATGAATAACGGATGTTAGGAAGAAGGAATAAGGAAGTTCGGCAACGGATTCGCTTTCTTCGGATGTAACGGATGTCAGTCCGATGTCCGTCGGAAGAAGGAAGAAGGGAAATGCAATTAGAGCAATGGTTTCAGTAGTTAAGAAGGTCGCCTGGAATCGGGCGCGGTTGCTACTTCTTCCTTCTTCGTTCGGCTAGAGTTATGAAAAATTAATCTAACGACATACAAAAAAATGGCATAATGGTGTAAATTCCCACTTTTCCCAATTGTTATTTCTGTGCGGTTTCCTGCTGTTTTAAATCTTGTTCTTGCATCTGCAATAACTCGGGAACTGTTACGAAACTGTACCCTTCCTTTCTCAGTTTAGCAATAATATCCGGCAAAGCTTTTACAGTTCTCGCTCGATTGCCACCGCCGTCGTGCATCAGCACAATGCCGCCGGAATTTGCCTGCCTCATCACGTTGTCTATCAAAGATTCCGTAAGAGTTCGCCAATCAAAAGAATCAGCAGACCACATCACAACGGCATAATTTTTATTTTGAGCATAAGTGGCCAATCCATTGGTTAAAATGCCTCCCGGCGGGCGGAACATGGATGTTTGGACGCCGGTCAACTCCTCAATTAAGGATGAAGTGCGATCGATCTCGCGAGCGGCACCGTCTTCGTTATACTGAAGGTATTCATGGCTCCAAGTGTGATTGCCGATCGCGTGACCCGCTGCTGCGACCTGTTGGCCAATTTCGGGAGAATTTTTCAGGTATTTTCCTACCCAGAAAAATGTAGCCTTAATATTATTTTCCTTGAGAATATCTAGGATTTGTGTAGTTGTTTTCGGCCAGGGGCCGTCGTCAAATGTCAGGGCGATCGCCTTGCGCTGGGAGTCGAGTTGGGCGTGACGAATGGTTGTACCTTGAAACTGATCCGGTACGGCTGATTGAAATCGGATTGCCTGCAATTGGGCTAGAGACTGTTGGGAAAATTCTACTCGATTGGCGATCGCCTGGGAGAACTTATTAATAGTGGACATCGGCTGTTGTTCTTGGGACTGGGATACGGCCAAGACTTGCGCCTGAATCGGTTGCAATGGCTGATTGGCCCGGAAGTTAATCGGCCATGTCACACCCAGCAAAAAACTTCCTGTTGCTGCCATCAAAGCAACGATTAAAGTTTTTCGCCGCCTCCACAGCCGTTTCAATTTTGTCACGTCCTTGTCTCCTTCACACCTTGTACAGTTAATTTGAGATTTTATGTTGATATCAAGTTAATCCACTTAAGAGGATAATCTTAAATTGGACAGTCCGTAAAAATGCTACTGGAAATAACCGATCGTGGGGAAGTCCGTCCGGATAAAAAAATTTAAGATTTGTGCGGCAGAAATCCCCTAACCCATGAAAACGCCGGATGGTTGAACTTTTTACCCAGCGAGGGGGACGGCGCTAAAGTCGGATTCATGGCACGATATTCTTAGGGACTCAGCCCGCATCGGCCCGCGTCCCTACCTAACACTGCAAGTTGGTTTAACGTGAGAGGTTGCACTATTGTTAATAAGCCTTTCAAGGGCGGGCTAGAAGATCCCACGCCACAAGAAAATTTAGTCTTTGTGGGATAGACCCGAAAGCCTGTTAAGCGAGAATGCTGCAAGATGTGAGTTTAACCCGATTTGATATGAGGGCGATCGCGCGCCCCCAGGGTCGTAAAATTAACTTTTAGAGCCGATTCTCTCTTTGTACAAGCCGACAATCCGATCGATAACTTCAGCAACAGTCAGATTGTCTGTTTGAATTTCCACAGCATCGGCCGCTTTACGCAAAGGTGCAACCTCGCGGGTGCTGTCCTTTTCGTCTCGCAGGGCGATGTCTTGCTCCAATTGGGCCAAGCTAATATTAGCCCGATCAGTATCTTTAAGTTCTAACAGCCGCCTGCGCGATCGCTCTTGTACCGAAGCCGTCAAAAAAATCTTCAATTCCGCATCGGGAAAAACGTTAGTGCCGATATCGCGGCCTTCTGCTATAATTCCGCCTTTTGTACCGCAGCGCCGCTGTTCTTCCACCAGAAACTGCCGCACGGCGGGAATCGCCGCCATTTCCGAGACGCGGGATGTCACTTCCAAACTGCGAATTGCCTCGGTTACGTCTTCGCCGTTAATCTTCAACATCTTTGATGCGGGATCGAGGTTGTATTCCAAATAACTGGAACTGATTAATTCGGCGATCGCACATTCGTCGGAAATCGGCGTGTCTGTTTTTAATGCCAGCCAAGTCAGCGCCCGATACATCGCGCCTGTATCCAAATAAAACAAGTTCAAAGCTGTTGCGGCAAGGCGAGTGACGGTAGATTTGCCTGCTCCCGCCGGGCCGTCGATCGCCACAATGGGCCGACGATTCCTGAGAACTATATTATCAATTAAACGAGTAGAGCCAACTCTGGCGGCAACGGCTAAAAGTCCCGCGGTTTCCACCACCTGCAACGGCGTCAAAGTGTCGGGATCGACGATTTCGGCGTATTCGATCTTGACTGCGGGTTCTCCTGCGACTTCTGCGCGCACCGCAGCGAGTGCGGCTGCGGCGCTGCGGTCGGGTGAAGCAAAAGTTTCCGAGGCTTGTTGCAGCGCGCGGTAGAGTACGGAGGCTTGCTGTTTTTGCTCTGTTGTTAAATACTGATTGCGAGAACTCATTGCCAGTCCCGACTCTTCGCGGACGATCGGACAAGCGACAATCTCTACAGGCAAGTTAAAATCCAAGACCAGCTTCCGAATAATTGCTAGCTGCTGGGCGTCTTTTTGACCGAAATAAGCTTTTGTCGGCTGCACCAAACTCAAAAGTTTAGTAACAATTGCCGCGACGCCCTGAAAATGACCAGGCCTTGCTTTGCCGCACAAAACCGATGTCATCGCCGATGGCGGCACTACTTGAGTTAAGGATGAAAGGTGAATCTCTATCTGTTTTTGGGCGGCTTGCTCTGTTTCTGTGCCGACTGCTTGATGGCCGAACATTTCCGTTGCTGAGGGAGCAAATATGGCGTCAATCCCAGCTTGTTCGCACAACAGCCGATCTTGCTCGAAATTCCGAGGATAATCTTGAAAATCTTCTGTTGGCCCAAATTGCAGCGGGTTGACAAAAATGCTGACCAGGGCGATCGCATTTTCTTGCCTTGCCCGCTGGATCAAGCTCAGATGCCCTGCGTGCAAAGCTCCCATTGTCGGCACCAAACCGACTGTCAAATGAGGTGCAGTAGATTTTTGTAAATTTAAGTAGCAGCGAAGTGCTGCAATGGTAGTAAACAGGCGCACCGGTAGAATCTCCTGAAGGCATTCGGCAGAATGCAGAGTTTATTTGTCAGAATTTGTTCGACTTGACATCTTGCACCATCCTCAAGAACAGGCTTTCGGGCTTCTTGCACAAAGAATGGTGCAAGATGTCAGTTTTATTCTACTTTCTGCCTTCTACACTTCGGATAACTTTTGTATTCTGCCTGAGAGTGGCCTTCAGCGTCCATCAGTTGTTTGCTGCGGCGGTTCGATCACTTCGATTTCCACTCTGGCAACGCCACTGCCGATCATTCCTAGTACGTTGGCGGCGCCTGCGGACAAGTCAATGAGCCGATCGCCCACATAGGGGCCGCGGTCATTAATGCGGACAACCACGGTGCGACCGTTGTCGAGATTTCTCACCATGACTCTCGTTCCAAAAGGCAAATTTGGGTGGGCTGCGGTCAAATCATTTTGGTTGAAACGCTCGCCGCTGGCGCTGAGGTTGCCGTTAAATCCTGGGCCGTACCAGGAAGCCCAGCCGCTGAGGCGCACTTGAACTGGACCCAGAGACAGCACGGACCGTTCTGGTTGGGGTTGGCCTGCGACTTCTTCCAGGGGTGGGGCGTTGCCCAGAAGTCGGCGGAGGCGATTGGTTGCTTGCAGCGCGTCTCGGCTAAAGTCGCTGGTGGTGTCGGGGAGGATGGTTTCGGCATTGATGTTTACCAAGTCCTCGCCGTTTGCCTGGATAATGTAGCGATCGCCTTTTTCCCACTTAACGGTAATGCTGTTGGGATCGATGTTGTTGCGGGCTAGCTGATTGAGTCTTGCTGCTAAGGTTGATGCCCGCCAAACTGGATCGGGTTCTTGGTTGCTGGATTTGCTGGCAATATTTCCGACTTTGGGATTTTCTCTGGCGCCGGTTACTTTTGACGGACTGCTAGCATCGGCTTGGCTGTTGCCAGTTTCTCCCAAAGCCGTATTTGTTTCCGGATTCGCGTTCAGAAAGGTGATGACTGGAATGTTTCGCACGTAGACTGTCGCTGCTTGTCGCCCGCCTAAGTCGTGGGGCTGAATTTTGGCGATCGAGTCTCGGGCAATTTCAGCTCTTGCTTGATACTGATACTGTCCGACTTTTTGCGCTTCGACCCGAGTAGCGTTTAACTGCTGGGACGGTTGGGTGGCAATTACTTGCTCGGAAACCTGAGAGTTTTGGTTGTCGGCACCTGTTGCTTGTGCGTGACAAGAGGATGCCGTTCCTACCACAGGAACTAACAGGACAGCGAGTAGACCACCAACAAATTTTTCCTTCATACGTCCATTTTTGTGAATAGCCATTGCCAACCGAGATTGGAGGATTGGCCATTTGGCGGCGGGCGTCAAGGATTTCTCTCTTGCCCTTCGCCATTCCCCCGTGAGTCAAACCAAAGTATCCGGGTGCGTTTTTGCTTTAATGCTTCCGCAAAAAAAAAATTGGCGGAAACTTCCCTGACACTTGACAACTCGTACTCGATCCGCAATTTGTGTTTTGTTCACGAACTGCAACAGACTACCACAAACTTTTGTGGTTGGGGATCGCTGCGATCGCGATTTTCACCAAATCTTCATGAAATTTTCTCAAAACCCTCTATCATAAAATCCTTTAGTTCCAGTGCTTACAGCCGTTTCAGTCATTACGGAAAAATTTACAAAAATTTACAAAAATTTAGTGTATTTTGTGGGCTACGAAATGGCTAGTCTTAAAAAAGCTGTTTGTCAACTGTTATGGGAATAAACTAAAAATTAGAAGAAATAGATTTGGCGGACTTATGGATTATCGAGAAGCAGGTGTGGATGTTGAGGCGGGCAGAGCTTTTGTCTCGCGCATCGGGAGTATGGTCAAGAGCACGCACCGATCGGGAGTTTTGGGCGGATTCGGCGGGTTTAGCGGTTTTTTCAGCGTCCCGGAGGGTTTAAAAGAGCCGGTGATGGTTTCGGGTACTGACGGCGTTGGGACTAAGTTGAAATTAGCCCACAATCTTGATCGGCACGACACGGTAGGTATCGACTTGGTGGCGATGTGCGTCAACGACGTGCTGACATCCGGGGCCGAACCCCTCTTTTTTCTCGATTATTTAGCCACGGGAAAGTTAAATCCCGAACAATTAGCTGCGGTGGTGGCCGGCATTGCTGATGGTTGCAAGCAAGCGGGCTGTGCTTTGCTCGGAGGGGAAACGGCAGAAATGCCCGGTTTTTACCAAGCGGGTGAGTACGATTTGGCGGGGTTTTGTGTGGGAATTGTCGAAAAGAGCAAATTGTTGGACGGTTCGCGGGTGCAGGTGGGAGATGTAGCTGTGGGGCTGGCGAGTTCGGGCGTTCACAGCAACGGTTTTAGTTTGGTGAGAAAAATTGTGGGCGATCGGGGTTTTGACTGGCATTCGCAACCCGAAAAGTTAGGTGGCAAAAGTTTAGGAGAAGTGCTGCTAACTCCGACTAAAATTTATGTGAAACCAGTCCTCGAAGCAATTAAGAGCGGTCTAGAAATTCACGGCATGGCTCACATTACGGGCGGCGGTTTGCCGGAAAATTTGCCCCGCTGTTTGGGAGTTAATCAATCTGTGAAAATTGACAGCAATAACTGGCCCAATTTGCCCATTTTCCAGTGGATTGCTGAAGCGGGACAAGTTGCTACAGCAGATATGTTCAATACTTTTAATATGGGGATTGGGTTTGTACTATTGCTCGATTCCAGGGAAGTAGAACAGGCTGTTAAATGGTTTGAATCTCAGGGAATTGGTGCGTTCGCGATCGGGGAAGTGATTGAGGGGAACGGAGAATTAATTATGGATAATGGGTAATGGGTAATTAGTAATAAGCAATCGCAGGGGGTGAAGATTGCTTCGCTTTGTTTTCTCCACTAACAGAAAATCTCAACCTGCATTCATTTGTGTATATCTGCGGTTAAATTTATAATTTTTAAAGTAACCGCAGAGGACGCAGAGGACGCAGAGGAGATAGAGGAAGAAAGAGAAAAAGGAATTCACAACTAAGGACTCGTTGCTTTAATTTTAAATGAAATTGGAATAAGCTCTTGTGCCTTTAAGTACGGTATAATTCCAGATTATTTCCGTCAATGAGTGCAAAAGTATCCGTTCAAAAGTATCGGAATCCCAAACAAATATAGCAACTGCAATAAGCATTAAAATAAAAAAAAGGAGATATTAGAGGAAAAATTATGATTTTGTTATTGCTCTGGAGTTTAGACTAAAAAACGATCGCATCTAAAAGTAGCTGCCTTTCAACAGAAGGCAAGTTATTGCTCAAAAACT
>NZ_JAUBQH010000098.1:0-14304 GCF_036701145.1 Microcoleus sp. Pol17C6 | reverse complement strand
TAGCTAATTTACGATGATTACATTTATGTCCTATAACTTAACTATACAGAGGCTTTGATTGTTTTCGGAGATGTCTATTGGTTTTGTCCGTTCACTCTGGCACTGGTTTCATCGCTTGCAAATTAATTTTACCTGCCGCAAACGTTGCAGTATTTGATTTACAAAGGTCATCTAAACTGGTTTTGACGGTACTTAAGAGGTTGGCGATCGCTCCTTCGGATATCTTGAGTCCAAAAACTTCCGCCAAGATTCCCGACAGCCGTTCGTAGCCGATCGCATGAGTGTAGCGCAGATATGTAACCAAGCTTTGAATTGAGCTGCCAAATGGTGAGCCTGGTTCCATTCCAGCAGGTACCCGGGCCAGATACTCGGTTTGACAACAGAGGCAGCGACCGCCATAGAGCTCGATGCGGGTGACTATCGGACGAATTGGTGGTAGTTCAATTTTGTCATAGACCGCTTGCAATTTTTGGGACGTGGCAGTGACTGTTTCTGAACACTGGGGGCAACTTTTGATTTGAGCGACAATGATTTGGTCGGGTTCGGGATGTAGATGTCTTCCCCCTCCTGCTCTGCCGATGCTTTTTTGTCTTTTGACTCCTTCTATTTTCGATGGCTTCGGCTTGATGTTGGGCTTGAATCCTTTTGATGGTGGAGTGCTTGAATTCGAGCTGGTTTTGGCGGGAGATGAGTTGGGTTTTGATTCGTCAGTGTCTAATGCTGCCCGCAGTTTTTGGATTTCCTGCCATAGCTCTACTATCAAGGCGTTTTTGGCCTCATCCGATAGTTGTTTTAGGTCAGGGAGTTTTTTCATTCCTTTATCTAATGTTTATCTCGTTCTCTTGTCAAGGGGGTTGAGCAATTACGTGTAATCTAATCTACCAGAAAAATTGTGCGTATTCGTAATCGCTATTGGCACCTTACAGAAGATAAATTGTGCAGAATTACCGATCGACTAAAAACACAATGCCCACTTCCCCAATTTCATCGCATCTCAGGAACTCTCACAGTCTCTGTAGGAGGCATAATTGCCTCTTTAGCATTCAACTTTTGATTCAACTCCCGAATCCGGCGCGACAGCAAGCGAATAATATTCACCGCAATTCCCGGCGTTTCATCAATCGCATCGTATAGCTGCATTTGAGTCAGCATCAAACACTCCGATTGTTCGACAGTAGAAATAGAAGCCGATCGAGGTTCGGCATCAAAAAGCGACATTTCCCCGAAACAAGCCCCCGCTTTCAACTGTGCCAAATCCCGATCGCCTATATGCACCCGCACCGTTCCCGATACCAAAATATAGAGAGATCGACCTTCTTGTCCTTCCGTAAAAATCCTGTGCTTGGAAGGAAACGAAAGTTCATCCATTACCGATGCTAGACGCACGAGAAAATCATCCCGCAGTTCCTTAAAAATCGGAACCTCCCTCACAAACAATAGGCGTTCGACGCTTGTTAACATAATGAGATGCAGTGATTAATTGAAACTTAAAAACGGGAAGGAGAAGGGGAATAAAAACCGTTGACGGTTGACGGTTAACTGTTGACTGACAATCACAACTGCCAACTGACAACTGACTAATGTTACCTTTTTCCCCCAGCACCGAACTCTGCCATCATCTCTTCAACTTGAGCGGATACCAAATTATCGGGGTCATTTTGCAGCCTGGGCAACAATTCGCCCAAAGCCCGCGGCGAAGCTATTTTCAAATAGGCTAACACTGCTTCGCGGACAAAACCCGTCGGGTGCTGCAGACAGACGAGAGTTTGTTGAGCCGTAAGACTCCAGCGCGCTTCTCTCGCCAAGTGAAAGCAGCAGGCCAAGGCCCAATCCGAAAGGAAGTGGCGCAATTCTAGCAAGCGGCGCAAACGATCGCTAGGGGCTAGAGGTTTGTAAACCATCAATTCCGAGAGGTTGCTCAATTTTTCTCTTTCCGAGTGTTGATCTAACAAATTGATGAGCGATCGCTTCCTAGCTATATCCACAGTATTATCGAGAATTTCCAATCCCCTAGCAACCAAAGAAGGTTGGCCGGAAGCGATGTTGAAAGCAGCCGCTTGTACCGTTTCCAGCGGATAAAGAAACTTCATCAGCAAAAAACAGCGCTCTTTAGCATCAGCTTCCAACCCCGCCAGAGCACGCTGCAACAATTGAGCCGTATCGTTCCCAGCTTCCCGGGCGCTGTTGCCCTCTCGCTCTGAGAAATTGCCGTAGGTTGTTACCCCAGACAAATCTACCAGAGCTGCATAAATTTGACCGATAAACATTAACTCCTGTTCGATGAGAGTTTCCAAGCCGCTGCGGCCGATGCGGTCTAGAACCCCTTCTATCCCCGCTTCTGAAGGCATTTTCAAGAGGATGCGGAGAATATTGCGCCTGGTAGTTCCCCAAGCCGTCATCAAATTGCTGACCAAAATGTCGATCGCCTCCGGAGTCCCAATTTGACCCAGAGCCGTCCAAGCTTGCAACCTGACCAAATCCGACTTGTGGATATCCTCAGCCAAATACACGAGCAAAGGAATGGCGTCGTTGTGAAGTTTGACTATAGCCTGCAAAGCCGCTTCCCTAGTCGATTTGTAACCAAGTCCGCGCAGCAGCGAAGGATAATATTCTTCCGAATGAGTAGACGAAATCACGTCTAACAGAGCGCAGCGCACTCGCAGAGATTCATCTTGCAACAGATTGGGGATATGCAGCCGCAGCCCTTGTAAATAATCAGCTTCTCCAAGAGCCCGCGTCCCCATAACACGTTCCCGCTCTTGCTTGTGTGTCAGCATTTGGCGCAGTGTGTTAGTAGCCTCTGCCTTTTGCTGGCGATCGCCCCTTCTCATAATTAAAGCAGCCGCCGTACCCCGCACCACCGGATCGACCGTCGGCTGCAAGTAAGGCCGCAAGCTCTCAATATTCGGTTCAGCTTCCGTCAGCCAGATGTAACGCAAAGCCAAGGCCAGCACCTCCGGCGGCAAGGATTGCTGCGAGAGTGCGCGGACAGATTCTAAATATGCGGGGTTCGGGTGTTGCAGCATCGTTTCCAAGCTCTGGCGCTGCAAACCAGGGGAGAGCGAATCCAGGAGGGGAGCCAGAACTTCTCCGACATTTTTGGGGTCAATTTGCGTCAGGAGTTCTATGCAAGAGCGCTTTTCATCTTCGCCCCCCGGCTTTTGTAGAGTTTCCACCACTGCCCGCTTGAGAGCTTTGAGGTCAACGTCTGTGACGCCCAAGCGTCCCCGCTCCGCACTTTTGACCAACAAACCCACGTATTGAGAGCGGATCAGCCATACCACAAACACCCACAACAGTGCCAATATGACGATCACGCCAATAAATATCAAGCTTTGCTGGTCGTGAAATACATTTTCGTCTTGCTGGGGGAGTATCTTGCCTGTCACCCACAGCATAATCAGGATGCCTACTCCTGTAGCTCCGCAGGACAAAGGTTCGCCCACACCGTTGACCAAAGTTTGAATTCCCGATCGAATATTGTCGGGAATCGGTTGAAATAATACCGGGCTAACAGTTTCCAAAAGCGTGTAGTGAAGCAGTTCGTCTAAAAATCTCAGCAATATTAGCCCGATAAACACAGATACTAGCTGGCCCAGAGATGCTCCTATGGTCAGCACCCCGAGTATAGCGATGCCCGCCGGCAAAATCATCGCCGTCACGAATACACCGATTCTTTCCACTAACCGGCTCGAAGCGAACCACTGAGTTGCCACTTGAAACAGGCCTTGTATGCCTTCATAAATGCCCAGGAAGCTAGCGATCCAGCTAGCTCCGTCCCCCGGGTTTTGGTATTCTAACTGGCTGTAGAATTGGAAATCTACCAGCACGTAGACGACTTCTGCGAGGATGAAAAAACTGACTAGAGGTACGGCGTATTTTTGGAGCGGGCCTGTAACTTTGCGGGCGGTAAATTCTTCTTGATCGTCGTCTTCGTCGTCATCCGTCCAGTGAGCCGTTTCCGGGAATGCTTGGCTATATTTTTCCGTGAGGTAGTAGAGCAACACCGAGCCTGTCGCCACCATCAACCCCGATATGAGGGTAACGTTTTTGAGTCCGACTACGTACAGCAAAACAGGCAGAGAAAATCCACTGACTACTCCAGCTACTAAATAGCCGCTACTAACTAGCGGATAGGTGCGCTTGATTTCTCTAATATTAAACAGTTGGTTGGAGGTGATAGAAGTATTAAGATCGTTGAGGACATAGCAAGCTTCTACCCACAGCCACATCAAAAAAATAGTAATAAAAGCGATGCTGACGCCAGCTATCTTAATATTTTCGTAGCCGATGCCGAATCGAAACAAAAATAGCGGTATCGACATCATTGCCAGAACAACCACTACGGTGCGCCTTAGCGGGAGGATTTTTTGCAGCCACGAGTAGACAAATCCCAAGCCAGAACCGATAAAGGCGCTGGCTATGTAGATAAAAGGCATTTTGTCTGCACCAAATTCATCTAGAAAAAGACCTACTGTGCTGAGTTCCAGCCAGATCAGCCCGACGGAGGTTAGAGTGTATACTACGAACATCAGTATGGTTCGCTCTACTTCTTCCGATCGCAGGTTGAGCGATCGCAGCACTCCTTGTTTTACTCCCGCCGAACCGCTGATTTGAAAATTTTCCATGCAGCGTTGATTTCCCTGTGTGGTAGCTTATTCCTGACTAACTTCGGAAGTCATCAGCTATCAGTCACCAGTTTATGACTGATGACTGCTTACTAATGACTATCTATTTATACTTTCTTCGGCGATAGCAGCATCATCATACTGCGTCCTTCTTTTTTGGGGGCTTGCTGCACTTCTGCGATTTCCTGCAAATCTGTCGCCATGCGCTTAAGCAAGTCCTCTGCTAGGTTGCTGTGTTGGATTTCCCGACCTCTGAACATGATCGTGGCTTTTACTTTGTCCCCAGATTTGATAAAGCGGTCTGCTAGTTTGAGGCGCACTTGGTAGTCGTGTTCTTCAATTTTGTAGCGCATCTTCACTTCTTTAACATCGGCAGTGTGCTGCTTCCGCTTTGCTTCTCGCGCTTTCTTTTCCTGCTCGAATTTGTACTTCCCATAGTCCATTACCCGGCATACGGGCGGGTCAGCTTTGTCGCTGACAAGTACGAGATCGAGTTCTTTTTCTTCTGCCAGGCGCAGCGCTTCTGCAGGCGTCAATATCCCTAGTTGCGCGCCGTCGGTATCGATTACCCGGATTTTGGGGTATCGAATATTTTCGTTGATCTGGGGTAGGTTGCGATTTTGTCTTCTTTCAATCACAGGCATGAATGGTTTTACAAGCAGTAGTTTAATAGCGAAGCTTCTTGATAGTTACAGGTTTGATCGGTCAATTTTTCACGATTGACGATCGAACTGTTTTATAAGGTGTTACCCTTACCGGACGTACTACCGCGCCCTGTGTCCCCTCCGCTAAAGCCTTGGGGAATATTTGGACGATCGTAAATGAATTCTTACAATACTTGCTATTCTACTCAGTCTGGCTGAGTTTCTGCCTAGTTTTATTTTAACTTCACACACTATCGCCCGCCCCCTTGCCCGATTGATGACAAAACCGTCAAAAATTCAGGGTAAAAGCTTAAGGATGAGGTAAAGTCGCTTTTCCTAGCCCATCTCGCCGGGTCGGACAAGTCCCCCAAGTCGCCTGATTTGCCTTGTAGAATAGGTATAAGCAAGTGTAAATTTATGTTGCGAGCTGAGGCAAAATTGACAAATTCTCTGCTGTGGCACCAACGGGTGGGAACTCAACGAGACTGGATGTGGCGGGGTTGGCAAACTCGCTACACTTATTTGCGGCCCGATGGGGTACGAAATCAAGGCGCGCTGGAATTTCAAGATTCTGCGGCCGAACCAATGCCCCCGCGCGCATCGGGAACGCCGATTATTTTACTGCACGGGTTTGGAGCTTCGATCGGGCACTGGCGACAAAATCTCGCCCAACTCGCCGAAAACCAAACCGTTTATGCCTTGGATTTGTTAGGGTTTGGCGCTTCCCAAAAAGCTCCGGTCAACTACTCTGTGTCTTTGTGGGTGGATCAAGTTTATGATTTTTGGCTAACTTTTATCAGAGAGCCAGTAATATTGGCAGGAAACTCGATCGGCTCGCTAATTTGTCTAGCCGTAGCCGCAGCTCACCCGGACATGGTAGCCGGCATCGTGATGATTAGCCTCCCAGACCCCTCTGTGCGAGCCGAAGCGGTGCCCGGATGGCTGCTTCCGGCGATCGAAGCTGTGGAAAGTTTGTTTGTTTCTCCGATCGTACTCAGGCCTTTGTTTTATTTTGCCCGTAAGCCTTCCTTTGTCCGTCGCTGGGTTGGCTTTGCCTACTCCAACCCCGAAGCTGTTACCGACGAATTAGTTGAAATTTTAACAGGGCCTGCGGGCGATCGGGGAGCAGCCCGCGCCTTCTGCGCCTTATTTAAAGCTGTAGGCAGTTCAAAATTTTGCCCCAGTGTCAAAATTGTGATGCGAAATTTAACAATCCCCATGCTGTTAATTTGGGGCAAACAAGACCGGATGATTCCCCCTCGGTTCGCCCGACCCCACCAATTTGTCGAATGCAACCCCAATTATGTAGAGCTAGTGGAATTAGATAATGCGGGCCACTGTCCCCAGGATGAATGCCCGGAACAAGTAAATCAAGCAATTTTGAACTGGATGAGCCGGAATTTTGCAGCTATGGGCGAGAGCCAATTGCAGCACTGTTGATTAGACATGGTGCCGTGGATTACTAAGGTAAAAAAATAACTTCCAGGTATTGATCCCGCTCAAAAATAAATTTGCTAGAACTCGATTCCCCTGGTGGTATGGTATAGCAGATGTTGAAGGCGATCGCGACGAGCGGAGCGGGTAAAAAGAAGTCCTGCAAAAAGGCGCAATCAACCGCTTAGGTTTCAAAAATTAAGAACCTCCTCACCGTCAGGGCGGTTGCTATATTACAAAACTTCCCTATCTTGATAGTCAGTCGATTTGAGGTTCAAGATTGACTCCCCAGCCGCTATCTAGACGATTGAACTAACCTAAACAACTTGTTTGCTGTGGGCGACTCCTGCTGGAAAGTAAGTCTCCGTCTTTCTGTGATGTCATGTATCTACTGTTATTGATGGCGCCTTTTTTTAGAAGCTCAGACATTGACACAATCACCAAGATAGTGTATCTTCTCTAACTGGTAGTACACATCCAAGTTATGCAGTTAGTCGAAAGGCAACTCATTAAACCAAATCACAGGTTTTACCCAGAAGCCGATCGATTGTCCTGGCTGTCCAACAAACTTTACAACTGCGATAACTATTATATCTACGGTCAAAACTTTTTCTCAGGTCAACCAACCAATGCTCTGGCTGTCGATCGTTCACTCAAAAAGAGTCTAAAGGACAAAGCATTGCCCGCCCAAGTAACACACAAAACTCTCCCGTTACTGCTGAAAATATGGACTAGCTATCATACTGTAAAATTGGCTGGCGCGATCGCGATCGTCCCACGAAATTTCAAGCAGCACCGAAAATCCCTGATTAAAAAATTCAGAAAAAAAGAGAGCAGGGGCGATATGTAGTTGTATTTAACTGTCAATCTGTTAGTAAAAAAGTAGCCAAAAAGCTTTGGCAAAAGAATATGTCAGTTTGTGTGGGACTAACATTTGACGGCATTGAAAAGTTACCTAAATGTTGAAAATCCGGATTGTTACCGAGCTAAGTTGTTAAGTTATTGAGGTAGTTTAGGAAAAGTTAGAACAAAACGCAAGTTTAAAGCGGATTATAACCCTTGCCGTAACGAGCTTCGCCAACATTAAAGAGCTATGAAACCCCTCCCTGGAAGAACGGTAAAATTATACCTTCTAACTTGTACCTTCTAACTTGTACCTTATAACTTCAAGAAACACCTTGTTTCTTGCTCCTAAAAATAAATACCTTCCCTTGTGCCAACAATCTTTCAGTCTGCTTATAACCGATCGCCCCCAAGTATACGGGAAAGTTCAAAAATGCCGGTATCTGGCATTTTGGAGCCTGTTAACGCATAAAAAAGTCAATTTAGCCAACAACTGACGGCCCCCGTGCCACCGGTCTGCTGGCGGCTAACTGCTGAAAGCCGATCGGGCAAGCAGCGCCCTTCCAGCTTTTGGCAGTAACGCAAACGAGGAAAAAACTGTCGTGAAATTCCACTGGCTACTACCGAGTTTCTTAAGTGTATTTTTGCTCGCCGGAGCCGCCGAAGCAGCTAGACTGCAATCTTGGCGGTTTGATGCTTCAGAGAACCGGCTTTACATTACAACAGACGGGGGAGTACAACCCAAGGCTCAACTGATTTTCAATCCTATGCGGTTGGTAATCGACTTGCCGGGGACGAGTCTGGGTCGTCCCTCGGTCAGCAAACCGCTCTCAGGGGCGATCGAATCGGTGCGGGTAGGACAGTTTGACAACGATACGACCAGAATTGTGGTCGAGATCAAAGACGGGTTTACTATAGACCCTCAGCAAGTAAAATTCCGGGGGATTTCTCCGAGCGAGTGGACAGTGGATTTGCCAACGCCGGTGCCGGGAGAAACTCAAAATCCGATTTCAGAGCCAGGGGGAGAAAGGTTATCGGTTGAATCTTCAGCACCCCAAGCCGAGTCAGCCCAGGCGACTGTAGTTCAGAACGTTCAGGCGACGGCGGACGGTTTTTTAGTCCGCACTGCGGGCGGTCGCCCCCAAATTAATTTTCAACAAAGTCGGGCTGGGGACATCGCTACCCTCGATATTGAAGGAGCTAGTGTAGGGCCGGCCCTAAGCAGCCAACAGCCTAAAACAAACGGTGAGCACGGGGTTGACAAGATTGAAGTCCGGCAACTGCCAACAGACCCGCCCGTTACCCGCGTGACTTTGCGGATGAAGAATTCTAATACTCAGTGGCGGGCATCTGTGAGCAATTTGGGCGGGGTTGTGCTATTGCCTGGAAGTGTAGTACGACAGCCCTCGGTTTCCCGGCGCCTGACTGTAGATCCTCCCGCTAGACAAGCTCAAGGAAATTTAGCGAGAGTTCAGTCAATTGATTTAGCCAGTAACGGCACGCAACTGGTGGTGAGAACTGACCGCCAAGTCTCCTATACCAGCGGCTGGGACCAGGGGTCGAAAGCTTACTGGATCAGGATCGCCTCTGGTGTGCTAACGGGGGAAATTCCTCAGCTCGATGCCAACAGTCCTGTATCCTTTACGGCCAGCCAAGAAGACTCGGAGACTGTGGTGATTTGGGTGCAGCCGCGATCGGGGGTAGAGGTAGGCAGGGTGACGAGACCGAGCCCGCAGTTGCTGTCTTTGCAGTTGCGATCTAATGCTAGCGCGCAGCAGCCTTTCACTCGCACTCCCAGCCAGCAGCAGCCTTTGCCGAGAAGGACTTTCGGAAGTGACGATTTGCCCCAAGCTTCTAACCGCCGCGCCGTAGTAGCGATCGATCCTGGTCACGGTGGCCGCGATCCGGGGGCAGTCGGGATTCAGGGCATTCAGGAGAAGGAGATTGTTTTGGATATCTCGTTTCAGGTGGCGAGGCTGCTGGAACAGCAGGGCGTGCAGGTGGTGATGACTCGGACTGACGACAGCGAAATCGACCTGGAACCGAGAGTTTCTTTGGCGGAACGGGTGAATGCTAGTTTGTTTGTCAGCATTCACGCTAATGCGATTAATATGAGTCGGCCGGATATTAGCGGGATTGAGACTTATTATTTCAATAACGGCCAAGATTTGGCGAGGGTGATTCACGCCAGTATTTTGGAGGGGACGGGGGCGACTGACCGCCGGGTGCGGCAGGCGAGATTTTACGTTTTGAGGAAGACTTCTATGCCTTCTGTTTTGCTGGAGGTGGGTTTTGTCACGGGTGCTGAAGATGCTGCTAGGCTTTCTGACCCAGCTTACCGCAGTCAAATGGCGGCTTCGATCGCTCGTGGTATTTTAGTTTATCTTCAACAAAGATAATATATTGCCGCAGGGATTGGTAATGGGTAATTGGTTATTTGTTATTTGTTATTGCTAGCAACTGACAACTGACCACTGCCAACTGACCACTGCCAACTGACCACTGCCAACTGACCACTGCCCAGTGCCAAGTGACAACCGACTATTGACAATTAACAAATGACTACAGACTCTGGACAACAAAGAATTGGTATTTTTGACAGCGGTGTGGGCGGTTTGACTGTTTTGACCCAGTTGTACCGACAATTGCCTAACGAATCGATACTTTATTTTGGAGATACGGCGAGGCTGCCTTACGGCACTCGCACGCCGTCAGAAATTGTGGAGTTTGTCCGCGAAATTATGGCCTGGCTGGTGGAACAGGATGTGAAAATGGTCATTATGGCCTGCAACACCAGTTCTGCTTTGGCGATGGAGATGGTGCAGGCTGAGTTTGATATCCCGGTGCTGGGAGTAATTCTGCCGGGGGCGCAGGCTGCGGTGCAGCAAGGCAAGCGGATCGGGGTTATCGCAACTCCTGCTACGGCTGCTAGCAATGCTTATCGAAATGCGATTTTGGAGATGGACGATTCTTGCCTGGTGTGGCAGGTTAGCTGTCCGGCTTTTGTGCCGCTGGTGGAGCAAAACCGGATTCACGACCCTTATACTTGTGAAGTGGCTCGGGAATATTTGGCTCCTTTAATTCAGCAGCGCATCGATACGCTGATTTACGGCTGCACTCATTATCCACTGTTGGCTCCTGTGCTGCGCTCGCTTTTGCCTGCTGGGGTGACATTGATCGATCCTGCGGTACGGGTGGTGGCTGCTGCTGCCAGAGAATTGGAGCTTTTAGGGCTGCGGAATCCTGGTACTGCGCTACCGACTCGTTTTTGCGTGAGCGGCCCCCCGCAGCAGTTTGCGGAGTTGTCGGTGCAGTGGCTCGGTTGTACTCCTGCTGTTGAGAAAATATCCCTGCCGACAGTTGTACGATCGCCCGTATCGCTGGAATCTGGCGAATAAGCTGGAAAATTTATAGGTTAATCTAACCCCCCAAAACTCAGGTAAAGCTGGCTCTGGGGGGTTTAATTATTGGGATGTAACCTAGCAATTACACATCAATAGGTAATATTATTGAACAAAAGCTTTGATGAAGAATGCAAATAATGTCCTATACGTGCTGGATCTCTTCAGCCTTGAACCATGTCACCCTATGTATCACAAGCAGTTTTACTTGTAGACGGCTATAACATTATTGGACTTTGGCCTCGACTCCGAGAGAAGCGCGATCGCGACGAACTCGAAACAGCTCGCCGCGAGTTGATTGAGGTTTTAGTTAACTACAGCGCCGTTCAAGATTTTGAAGCTCGACTGGTGTTTGACGCGCACTATCGAGATACTCCTGGCGTTAAAGAAATTATTACTAAAAATTTATCGGTGCACTACACTGACTTCGGTCAGACAGCAGATACTTATATTGAAAAATCTTGTGCTAGTTTGCGCTACGAGTTGCGATCGGTCAAAGGCAAAGGCCGCATGATTGTCGCCACCTCAGACCGAGCGCAGCAATTGACCGTAGTCGGCTACGGTGCCGAATGGATGTCAGCCGAACAACTAGCGGCTGACGTAGAATCCACTGCCCGCCGCAGCGAGCGCCAGCACAAATCCCGCAAACACAACTCCAGTCGGTTTCTCGCCAATTCCCTCGATCCCGAATCCCAGCAGCGCCTCGCCAAGTTGAGAATGGGGCTGCATTAGCTGCTGAAACCTTCTTGCTGTATGACAAAAAAAAAGTTTGTCAAAGGCCTTGCCAAATCGAGTAAGTTCAGCTATTGTTAGTAATTGTGGGTAACAAAAACCCCCAATCCTCGGTAGCTCAGTGGCAGAGCGGTCGGCTGTAATGAATGCAAGCCTTTGGCATCAACCAAAAGCCCTAGTGACATAGCAGCTCTATCCGGTAACGGATACTGAAAAATCGGGTGAATTCAAGGAAACCGCAGCACTTTGGGTGGCGGCAATCTTGAGCCAAGTCTGGCGAAAGGCAGCGGTTACGATCGCAAGTAGCCGGAAAGGTGCAGAGACTAGAGATGAGGAGCCTAACCAATAAATCTCACAGCGCCCGACATCCGACGACAGATCACACAGATGATTTGTAGGGATGATGAAATAGTCCGCCCCCTTCGGAAACGTTGGGATAAGTGTAACCGATTGGTCGTAGGTTCAAATCCTACCCGGGGAGTTAGTAAAAGTCTGAAGTTGGAATTTTCCAGCTTTAGATTTTTTGTTTTGATTTTCAGATATGTTTTTCTATCATAATGTAGATGCAAACACTTTACCTGTATCATGAGCTATCGCGACATCATCACCATAGAGCCGGATAAGCGTGGTGGCAAGCCCTGTATTCGTCGGATGCGGATTACGGTTTACGACCTTCTTGGCTGGCTGGCTTCTGGAATGTCTATGACGGAGATTATTGACGACTTCCCAGAACTGACAGAAACAGTTCAGGGGGCGACAAGCGCCCCTGAACCTTTACAGGGGTCTGTTTTCGCGCGAGCGACCAGCCTCAAAAATTTCGGCTTATTGACAAAATAATCTCAAGAGTGAAAAAGTAGGCAGTTGTGATAAAAAAGAAGGGTCTCGCTAATACAGCACTTCCGGATGTTATGAGGTACACTAGCAGCAATTAGTAAACCAGTTTTTGAGCTTAGCGGGTGACAAGGCACCTCTAGTTTAAACAGGACAAAGGTTTGAGAGAATGGTAAGGCAAAAAAATAAGGAGCCACACGGGCTCCCCAAAAAACAAAATGTTGCCCCCATCATACCAAAAAATCCTGCGTACTCATCTCAATGAAAGCCAGTACTTAACCTTACAACTGCTATTGTTATTGCTGAGCGGCTCATCGTCAGGTCAAACTCTCCGTATTAGCCAGTGTCTTTCCTCAACCGATTCAATATCAAAGCCGCAAACGAAACTTACAACGCTTTTTAGTGTTGCCTCAGTTGTGCGTCAAACTGTTGTGGTTTCCCCTGATTAAATATTGGATTCGTCAAGAGCAAACGGGAAAGCGCTTCAACCGAGAACAACGTCGTTGTGTACGAAAACTCAAGCATCAAAAATATGGCTATTGGATCATTGCAATCGACCGAACACAGTGGAAAGGACACAATATATTTATGGTTAGTCTGGTCTGGGGAACTCATGCTCTTCCGATATATTGGGAAGTCTTAAAGAAGTCAGGTAACAGTGACCTCAAGACTCAAAAACGACTTTTAGGTACAGTCCTTCTTCTGTTTAAGAACTATCCCGTCTTGGTCTTAGGCGATCGTCGAGAGTTCCATAGCCCCAAACTCGCATCATGGCTTGATTCCAGGGGCGTATCCTTTGCACTACGGAGCGAAAAAGGACTTCCAATTTCAAGAGAATTTAGGTGAAGACTATCAAGTGCTCAAAAAGCTTGGCTTCAAACCTGGGATGTCCAATTTTTATCAGAATATTTTGGGAAATAAAGGAGACGGTTTAGGACCCTTTAATCTGGCTGTATATTGGAAACGAAAATATCGTAAGCTAGGACCAAAAGAACCTTGGTATATTCTGACAAATCTCCCCAATCTGAAGCTTACTTTAGGTGTTTATTGTTGTCGGTGGGGCATCGAACAGATGTTCAAAGATTACAAAACAGGTGGTTATAATTTGGAAGACACCAAGGTCAATGAAGCTCGCTTTTTAGCCTTAGTCTTGTTGATTGCGATAGCTTATAGTTTGGCGACGATTCACGGACAATGGATCAAGAAATTAGGTATAGAAATTTATGCTGGACGGCTCAATGAGCATCAAGACAAAACCCCACTTCGTAAGTGAATTTAGTCTGAGCCTCTATGGACAACGGTGGATCTATGGGATGGAATTATGGAACGATTGGGTAATAACTGGAGTTTAGACTAAAAAATACCTCTAACAGCAAATCTCTCGCTAGTTAAAAACTGACGAGAGCGTCCATAAAGCTTAAAATATTACCGCTCAGGTGGTGACTTTTGCTACCTTCTTTTTCTTGGCCAACCCTTTTTTGACCGTTGGACAGGGAGGACGTTTCTTTCTTTGTTTCCCTATGGGCAAACCAGGAGACTTTCCGCGAGGTTTGGGATGAGGTGCAGGAGAACCAATCCTCGCTAAAAGTGGGGCAAAAGAATTGGCAATACGACCAGGGGTTAATTTAGTCATGGGCTTCTGCCATGGTAAAGGAGAATCCTCAACAACATTGCTTGCCAGCCACAATTGCCAAGTGATCAATGGCATCAGGTCGTAAGGATTCAGGTCAAAAAAAACTTAAGTGTCGGCATCTGGTAAAATAAGTAAATGAAAAAGCCCGCAGCCACCAG
>NZ_JAUBQH010000155.1:0-1593 GCF_036701145.1 Microcoleus sp. Pol17C6 | reverse complement strand
GATTATATATCAAGTGGGAAGAGATGATAATTATCGCCTATTATACTGATGATCGGTAAAAAAGTCATTCTGGGGTCTACGAGTATTTATACTCATCGCAAAAGTGACACGCTCCCAAATATTAAATATTTATTGTTAAGTAATCGAGTAAAATTGAATCCTCTTCAGATTGATAAATTGGAATTAACACTAGGCAAATCAGAATGCTTGAGAATTGCGTATGAGATGAAAGAAGAATTTAGAGAAATATATGAAACTAATTTGACAGTCAAAAAAGGGCAGAACAAAATCAAAGAATGGCTAAATTATGCACAAGTGTTTTTCAGAGAATCTGCATCAACAATTGAAAATAATTTTGAGGGTATTTGCAACTACTTTCTTAATCGCACAACAAGTGGAGTCATGGAATGAATTAACAATCGAATTAAGTTGATAATGCGGCAAGGATATGGTTTTTCTAATTTTAATAATTTCAGAAATCGCGTATTAGCTTGCTTTTGTGATTAGATAAAATTATCACCACAAGTTCAGGAGAGCCAAAAAGTTTTAGAATTACCCAATGGCATTCCTCATCATGATACGTTACGCCCTTGTTTTTGAAAAACTAGACCCCAAAATTTTAGAACAGAAGTTAACTCAATGGGTTCAAAAATTACTCGGTTCAGTTGTTGACCAAGTTATCCCGATTGACGGAAAAAGCCTTCGGGGGTCTTATGACCGAAATCAGGGCAAAAAAAATTTACATTTAGTGACAGCGTGGGCTTCGGAAAATCGTTTAGTCCTCGGCCAAGTTAAGGTAGATAGCCATTCCAATGAAATTACAGCGATTCCAGCCTTATTAGAATTAATCGACGTAACCGGCGCAATTATTACGATGGATGCAATGGGGACTCAAACCGAGATTATTAAACAGATTGTTCAGAAAACAGCTAATTATGTAGTTTGCTTAAAAAGTAATCACCCGACTCTTTACAATCAAATTAAATCTTGGTTTCAGCTTCAATTAAATAGCCAATTTGCTTTGCTGGACTTAAAATGACGGATTACCGTCAAGTAGAAAAAGGGCATAACCGGATTGAGAAAAGAAGAGTTTGGGCGATTCCCGTTTCAGAATTTGGAGGTCTTTATAATCAAGATAAATGGGCGAGACTTCAGACGGTTGTTATAGTGGAACGGTTTCGGCAACAGTGGAATGGAACCTCTCACGAAGTCCAGATTTATCTAAGTTGTTTAACCGTAGATGCTCAAAAACATAGTTCTATTATCCGGGAACATTGGAGCATTGAAAATAAAGAACATTGGGTTTTAGATGTGACTTTTGAAGAAGATACATCTCGGATCAGAGCGTTTAATAGCCCTCAAAATTTGGCGGTACTCAGACGGATGGTCCTTAATGCCCTCAATCAAGAAACCACCCTATCGCATAGCTTGAGACAAAAAAGGAACCGGGCAGCGATGAGTGAGGACTACATGATGCTTATTCTCAAATCCTTGTGTCAAGCCTGATTGAGATGCTCTTATACCATTTTTTTAAATATGTGATAGACTTGTGTTCAAAGTAAAGGAGACAATTACAATGTCTGGTCGTCCTCA
>NZ_JAUBQH010000097.1:0-14368 GCF_036701145.1 Microcoleus sp. Pol17C6 | reverse complement strand
GGATATACAACATTAGACTCTGGATAAAGTTGGTATGCCGTTGTTTTATTTTATCCAGAGTGATGAAAGAGCGATAAACGCATCGGCAAATTACAAATTACCCTTAATTAATTTAGATTACTTTCCTGAAAGTAAGGTTGATTCTTGGTTCAGTAACTTTGGCTGCTTTCGGGATTTGGTGTTGCCAAAAATGCTGGGTTGCTCCTTTCATCAGCAGGAGGCTTCCAGGAGTTAATTGAATTTCTAATTTCGTTTCTTTTTGGTATTTGTGCCTGAGCATAAAACGACGAGTAGCCCCAAAACTTACAGAACCGATCGCTGGGTTTTCACCAAGTTCTGATTCATCATCACTGTGCCAAGCTACACTATCTTTGCCGTCGCGATATAGATTAAGCAACACGCTGTTAAACACTGTACCTGCTATTGCTTCTATTTTAGATTTGATTGTTATGAGTGTAGGTATCCATAGATTAGGCTCCATTTTTATTTTGGAGTAAGTGTAAGATTTACCTGCATCTCCGTACCATGCGCTAAGTCGCGGTATAGCGACTTGCTTGCCAAAAAGCAGAGCCACCTCTTGCTTCCAATTAATAGTGCCGTACAATTCCGCAAATATCTCGTTGCTCTCATTGTTATTGAAGAAGTCGCGGTACATGATTATTTCGGCATCAGGCAGAGATAATTGCTGACCGTGCTTCTGGCTTTCTGCTTTTGGCTCTTCCCACAATGAAAGTTGAGTATACATAAATCTGCTCGCTGATTACGTTTTACTGAAATTTATAAATAAGCTGTTCGACATCTAAACTGCATTAACTCGCGTTACCTTTATTTTTTATTTTTCGGTTCCATTTCATAATTAGTCCTCCTTCATTTAACAGTTTATGTAACAGTGCTTCTAGTTTTTCAATGGATTCAAATAATCTATTAGCAACATATTCCTTGGCGGAATGCCATACTAATTCAATTAAGTTATAGTCAGGGCTATACTTTGGCAAAAACTCTATGATTAGATTCGGCATCTCGGACGCTATTTTCTGCAAAGTCTCTGCTTTTTTATGAAAACTAGCGTTGTCCAAAATTATCACAAACTTACAGCCCTTATCTTTAAAGTCTTCTGCTAAATTTCCTTGCAATATCCACTCGGATTTTAAATCTTCATAAAAAGTTTTCAGCACAGCATAAAAATTAGCAGAATTACCAGATGGAATAAAATCTACCCATCTTTTTTTGTCTGAGTATCTCACTCCACCCATAACATTAATACGACCTTTTCGTCGGTCTCCTCTTTTATTACTTCGAGTCCCTTTTTTACACCAGTTTTTCCTTCTAATTACTCTTAAACTAAATCCACTTTCGTCCCAAAACCATACCTGCAATAGATTTGGAAATTCTTTTTCTATTTTTAAATACTCAGCTAATTTATCTTTAAATAAACCCCTTTCTACGGCATCTTGCTTATCCTTCAAGCTGTATTTAGCTCAAAGGTAAACATACTTTTTTGATTTTAAAATTCTCCTTACTTGGGTACTACTCAGCTCAATTCCTGTCTGCTCTCCTAGATATATTGCAAGTCTAGCTGTTGTCCATCTTCCGAACTCATAACCATATTTTTCAGGGTCTACTTCAACTGTTTCTAAAAGTAAATTAATGTATTTCTCTGTAGCTTTTCGGTAATTACCCTTCATCCTGTTATCTTTAAAACTGTCTAAATTTTCAGGATCACCATGAACGCTCCAATAGGCAACTTTTCTGAGAGAACATCCAATTAGTTCAGCAGTTTGAGCTGGTGTATTTCCGTTATTTAGTAATAAAAATATGTAAGGATTCAGGTCTAAAAACTTGCGGCTCCAACGCTTGTCTGGCAAGGGTTGTAGGGCAAAATAAGGGTTTTTGCCTTTCGTGGTTGATTGTCAATAAAGGACGAAAAACTGTCATTTTTTGTCTTTTATTGAGAATAGAGATTTATTTAGCATCAAGCTCCAGATCTAAAGTCTTTGCCCAGCAAGGAGTTCAGTGACCTGAATCCTTACAAAAATATTAACGCTCTTTGTCGAATATCTGGATGCTCATGGTCTTTTAATGCTTGTTGCAGAGTTTCCTTTGTTTCTGAACTGAGGAAGTTTTTAGTAGGCATTGACTTGATCGGAAAATTATCATATTATACCATACAATATGCGTTTTAGATGCTGAACAGCTTATACAGTTGCTGACAGAAGCAATGCCCAGCTTTACCATTAATCATGTAAAGCTAATTTTAGCATTTTAACAAGACAAGGATAATTACTTTTTCCAAACTTACAGCTAATGTTGCATACCGAATTGGGCGAAAAGTATAGGATATGTTTTGGTATGTTTTTACACAGGGACATAAGTTTAGATAATGCCAGAAAAATTCGGTTACTCTTGCTTTTGCCTTCCTTGCCCGCGATCGCTGCTGTGATCGATCTTGACCTAATCCTAGTCCTCAATGAAGCGATCGCCCTTCACATCACTCTGAGGCTTTCTGCTTACCCGCCACAAACTCCCGCAGCCGCAACAAACTAGCTGTTTGCCCCAAATTTAGTGGCAGCAGCGACACTCCCTCCAACCGAGACTGCACTCAACCGTCGCCCCAATACCACTCGTGAAAAATGAAAATGATCTCCCCTTCCAACAATGTAGCGATCGAGTTTGGGACTGTTCCAATTAATCTAAATTGTGTTGCCGATCTTTAATTTTTGTGCTGCGACTCATCAATGCAGACTGACAGCGTTCCCAATAAATTTTAGAGACGCGATCGCCGTGATTCTGACCCCAACACTCGGAAAACATCCCAGTCGCCTCAGCTAACTTCCCTTGCAAGTAATTTGCCCTAGCTTCTGCAAACAATTCCAGCGTAGCTAACTTGCCCGCTTTGATTTCTGG
Organism: Microcoleus sp. Pol17C6; assembly: GCF_036701145.1. Classification (NCBI taxonomy): domain Bacteria; kingdom Bacillati; phylum Cyanobacteriota; class Cyanophyceae; order Oscillatoriales; family Microcoleaceae; genus Microcoleus; species Microcoleus sp. Pol17C6. Next base: position 11,464 of record NZ_JAUBQH010000097.1, on the reverse strand, counting down.
CGTGTCAGCATCAAACACCTCATAAACTGTTACTAATTCAGATTTTCCCTTGACTTTTACCGTATCGAGGGTGCGGATTGCGTACAGAGATGGATTTTCTAAACGCGAGTAAGTTGACTGGGTGATTAATAGCGACACCCCATAATTTTTCGTCAAACTTTCCACCCGAGAAGCTAAATTCACCGCATCGCTGATTACCGTCCCGTCCATGCGATTTGGTCCGCCCACCGTTCCCAGCATCAAAGTTCCAGTATTGATGCCAATCCCAATCTGAATCGGTGGATAACCACAATTGGCGCGATTTTGATTGTATTCAACGAGGCAGTCCAACATGGCAATTCCCGCTTTCACAGCATTATCCGCCTCGCCGCTAAACAGCGCCATAATCGCATCGCCAATATATTTATCAATAAACCCCTTATTTTCATTAATAACAGGTTCCATACGAGAAAGATAGGAATTAATAAATTTGAAATTATCCTCCGGTGTCATACTTTCCGAAAGCGTAGTAAAATCGCGAATATCGGAAAATAGCACCGACATTTCTAACTGCACTTGGTCGCCCAATTCCACCTCTATAATGCTTGCTTTCTCTAGAAAGTGGAGGAATTGATTCGGGACAAAACGCTCGTAAGCTTTGTTGAGTTGGAACAGTTCATTGGTAAACCTGATTCGCTCAGTTTCGGCTTTTTTGCGCTCTGTGATATCTTGAAAGGCTACAATTGCATAAGAAATATTGTCGTTTTCATCATAAATTGGTGTACCCCAAGCTTCGATCGGAATAATCTTGTTGCCTTGGTGAATTTCCATATCATCTACAGTGGCACTTTTGCCACTCAACGCCCGCGTAGTTGGCAATTCGGCAGAGGGATATTCCTCCTCTGTTCCAGCTTGATAGATTTGATAAACGTCTGGTATTTGCTCGGTGGTGACTTCCGGAATAACTCCTTTACCCAATAATTTAATAGCAGCGCGATTACTATAGTAAGGTTTACCAGAAGAATCCAGCACTGAGACACCTACTGGAATGGCTTCTAAAAATTGAGTCAGCCTGTTCTCACTTTCGCGGACTTCTGTATAGAGTTTAGAATTTTGAATCGAGATAGCCGCCTGTCCAGATAACACTTTTAATAGTTCCACTCTTTCAGGCGTAAAAGCTCCCGCTGTCAGATTGTTTTCTAGGTAAACAATACTAATGATTTGAGATTGATTAATCAGTGGCACACATAAAATTGATTTGGGCTGATTCTTTTGGATGTAGGGGTCGTTGGTAAATTGTCCCTCTCGGACAGCATCATCTAGTACCACGCTTTCTTGAGTGCGGGCTACATAATTGACAATGGCGGAGGAAAGTTCCTGACAATGTTCAACGGGGATGGACTGCAACACGGTGACTTGTTGGGAATTTATTGTGCCTTCAGCTTCAACTAACAGCTTACCCCGGCTTAATAAAATTAGATATCCTCTGTGTGCGCCTGCACTTTCAATCAAAATTTTAATTAAGATAGACAGTAACTTATCCAGCAGTATCTCGCCAGAAATTGCTTGAGAAGCCTTCATTACTGTGGTGATATCTAAGTTATTACCTGAACCAGTGATCGTCCCTGTTGCGGTATTTTTAGTGTTTTTATTTCCCTGTTGGATTGGTTTCAATAACTGGGTATATCGCGTTTCTAAATCTCTAACCTTCGCAGTGGCTCCCCATTGGGCATAACAATAATACGCCTCAATCATGTAGGTTTGAGCAATTTTTTCTTTGCCCCATTCTAGATAAAACTTGGCGGCTAGTTCGTTAGCTAATGCTTCTTCGTTGAGGAATTTATTGTCTTTGGCTCCAGAAATTGCGCGATCGTACATTTCAATTGCCTCAGCTTTATTGCCCAAAACTCGATTTTTTTCGGCCTCAACCAAATACCATTTATGCAGATGATTCATCGGAGCATTTTGGGCCCACTGTTGCAGAGTGGTTTGATGGGCTTCCGCCTGAGTAATAATTTCAGCTTGCTCGGTTTCTGGCTGTGTGGGGAAGAGTACCAAGTGCGCCAGGGCTGCATAGAAATGGAAAGCGGGAACAAGAACAAATCCCGATACTGCCATCAAATACGGCTTGGCTTGGGCAATATGGTCTAGAGCAGCAGTGTAATTGCTAAATAAGTAAGCAAGCAGCAATTTGTAGATGTAGGCCATAGCAATCGCCGTGAATTCTTTGTCCTGGTGGTGCTTAGGAATCATCACTCTTTCATCGTAGGCAGTTCCTATTAAACAATCCGGTTGACTTACGGTTTGCCTCAAATTCCACACCCTCTGCTGAGCCATATTCAAATAAGTCTGGGCAGAATATTGCTTTACCTGCGCCATGAAAGCACTGTAACCTGCTATTTCGACTCCCCAAGTTTCTAGTTCTAGCCCACATAAAAAGGTGGCAGAAAAGTAAATATTTATGCTGTAGCCAGCGTGTAGAAAATCGCCAGTTTCCATGCCTGTCGTGTAGCCATCTTTCAGCGTTGGTACCGTTGCCAAAAGAGCTTCTTGGCGATGCTGAATAAAGCAACTAAACACAAACAGAATCATGGACTTTAATTCGGGCACATTGAACCGATCGAGCAATGAAAGTGCCAATTTACCAAAGGCATAACCCGTTTCCACCTTTCCTAAAAAGGCACACAGAACCATCCCGTGCATCGCATACCCCACCGTCGATGCGGGTGCATTCCCAAAGGAGACCGATAAACTCACCATCGTGGAGGTAACTAGGGGCAGCAAACTCGGCATTGCTTGAAAAATGGGTGCACATAACATTCTTAAGAGTTGCATAGCTGCCCGAGTCTGTGGATTTGTCATCAAAGGCAAGTCAACCAGTTGCTCGATCTGTCTGCCCTGAAGTTTGCTCTTCAGGGTTTGTAGCGCTTTACCAATCGTGGCTTTGTCAGGTTCGCTGGGGAGATCGATTCCCAATAGTCGCAGGGCCTCTCTACCGATTGCGATCGCCTCCAACATCTGACTCTGAGCTGTGTTAGTAGCGATTTGAATTTCGTAAATTTTAACTTTGTCTAAAATCGTCTGAGCTTCTTGCAATACCAGCGCTGCTTTATGTTGCATGGCTTCAAGGTCAGCATTCAAATAGGCAGCTTCAACGGCAGCAACATAGAGACTCAAGGTCAATTCATACTGACTTTGCCAGCAGTTAGCGGTTAGTAGATCGATTCCTGTTTGCAGATAGATATTCGCCGCAGCGTAGGCGGTAGAATTTCTGGCTTTTCGTCCGGCTTCTAAGTTGAGTTGGGCTAAAAATTCCCGCTCGCTTGGGTGGCTGATTAATTCTTGCCCTAAATTCAAATGCCCGACAATATCAAACAGTTTTTCCTCTTTTTGCTTTTCTGAGTAATTTTGCTGAAGTAACTGTCCGATTTTGAGATGGGTGGCTTGTTTTTGGTCGTCAGGAATCAATGAATAAGCCGCTTGCTGAACGCGATCGTGCAGGAAGCGATAAGTTGGATTGGTAATAGACTCAGTATGGGATCGATCATCTGTTGGAATGAAGCATTTATAGCCTTCTGTAATGGGTAAAATGAGTTCTTCTTGCAAGGCTTTCCATAGTGCTGATGCTGTTTGTTCGGGTAATTCTTCGTTGACTATTGCCAATGTATCTAAATCAAACTGCGCCCCAATGCAAGCCGCCAATTTTAGAACATCCTGAGTTTTGGCAGGCAACTTCTGCAATTGCACCGCCATAAACTCCACCACATCCGAGGCGTGGGTAAGTCTAGCTTGAGCAATATCGCACTGCCAATGCCGTACATCCCAGTCAAAGATAATTTGGCCATCTTCATGCAATGCCTTGAGGAATTGAGTAGAGAAAAAGGGATTACCTTGGGTTTTTTGATAAACCAGTTCTGTCAAGGGTTCGGCCAAGGATAAATTACAAATCAGCGTATCTGCTACCAACTGATTGAGATCTCTTTGGCTCAACGGTTGCAGGGTAATAGTATTCACCACTGCCCCAGACTTGATAATCTCATCCACCGTCAACATAAACGGATGAGTAGGTGACACCTCATTATCCCGATAAGCACCCAACACCAACAGATGCCCCCTATCCTGCATTAACAGTTGTAGCAACTTCATGGATGCCGAATCTGCCCACTGCAAATCATCCAAAAACATCACTAAGGGATGTTCGGCTGTAGTAAATACTTGCACAAACTTTTGCATCAGCAAATTAAAGCGATTTTGGGCGGCAGTCCCCGACAGTTCTAGTGCAGGACTTTGAGCGCCAATGATGCGTTCTAATTCAGGAATTACCTCAATTAGCACTTGCCCGCTATCACCTAATGCTGTCAGAATATTGGTTCTCCATGTGTATAATTGAGCATCACTTTCTGATAATAATTGCCCCATCAATTCCCGAAATGCTTGCACAAATGCACTGAAAGGAATATTGCGCTGGAATTGGTCGTATTTGCCTTTGATAAAATAGCCCCGCTGTCGGGCGATCGGCTTGTGGACTTCGTTCACTACTGCGGTTTTACCAATTCCGGAAAAGCCAGCTACTAGCATCATTTCGGCGCTACCTGTACTGACTCGTTCAAAGGCTGCTAATAGACTAGAAACTTCATTTTCTCTGCCGTAAAGCTTTTCGGGAATCAGGAAACGGTCGGTAATATCCCGCATTCCCAAGGCAAACAGCTCAATGTTACCCGTTGCTTGTAATTGAACCAGACACCTTTCTAGATCATGCTTTAGCCCCCCTGCTGTCTGATAGCGCTTTTCCGCATTTTTCGCCATCAATTTACTGACAAGTTCAGACACAATTACGGGAACTTCTGGCTCGATTTCGTGCGGAGGAACTGACTGTCTAGCAATGTGGCAGTGAACCAGTTCTAAAGCGTCTTCTGTATCAAAAGGCAGTTTTCCTGTCAGCAATTGGTAAAATGTGACGCCGAGCGAGTAAAAGTCAGTGCGGTAATCGAGAGAGCGATTCATTCTGCCTGTTTGTTCGGGTGAAATATAGGCTAAGGTTCCTTCTAAAATGTTGGGGTTTTTCAGGGTTGGCGTTTCTCGCGTTAACTGAGTAGAAATGCCAAAGTCAATAATTTTTAATTGTTTCGTTTCCGGGTTGTAAACAATATTAGAAGGGTTAATATCTTTGTGGATGATGTTTGCCCTGTGAATTTGCCCTAAAATTTCAGTTGTGGCAATAGCGAGGATCAAAAATTCTTCTAGAGTAAACTTTCGCTGCTGCATCCAAATTGTCAAGGATTCGCCGCCAAAGTCCTCCACAAACATCACGAGGCTGTTTTGGTATTTTTGCAAGTCATAAACTCGCACCACTCCCACCTCTGTCAACTCTCGGGTGATGCGGTATTCGGTGCGGTAGCGCACCAATTCTTCAGGTGTGGGGTAGCTTTCTTTGAGCAGTTTGAGGATAATCGGCTGGTTATCTGCTTCCCGAATCGCCCGGTAAACTAGAGAGTTGGCGCTTTCATAGAGAAGTGTCACAACGGTAACGCCTGGAATCGAGAGCATATTGATTTTTTTGCTAAAAATTAACGCTAAGTCAAAAGGCACCAGCTTTGTCTAGAGCATAGCGCGTTACAAAAGCAAAAATAAGGTTTGTTAACAAATGTTGAGTTTTTTCGCTAATAGCCTGCAAATACTTTGTTGTAGTCCCGATTTCGATCGCCTAGTGGGTAGGATGCCTCAGCAGTCGATCGCACTTTTGCTTTGATTTTCAGCCCACATTACGCAGCCTGGAGTGTGACACAGCATAATTACGCAGAAAACTCTATTTTTAAAATAATAAATTATGGCTTTAAAACGTTTTTTATCAGTTAATGTACGGCATAAAACTACAAATTATAGCTTTATTGCTGGATAAAAATAAGTAAAAACCGATCGTGAGAGTTGAGAGTGCAGAATGTGATTTTCAGGTAAAGCAACCGCCCTGATGGTGACGAGGTTCTTAATCGCTAAGTTTACGCCGCAGTTGACCGCACTGAGCAACTAATACCTTAAAGTTATAATTGTCCGATACGTGCTCTGGCAGCTCAAACCTAATGAAACTAGCCTTCTTTTCTATACAGGGTGCTGCAATGCTAGCGATCGCAGCCACTATTTTGAGTACAGCGGCGGTAGAAGGACAACCCATTGTTCCCGCACCCGATCGCACTGGCACTACAGTCACGCCTAGCGGCGATCGCTTCAATATCACAGGCGGCCAAACTTCTAGAGATGGAGCGAATCTTTTCCACAGTTTTCAACAGTTTGGGCTTAGCGAAGGGCAGATTGCTAATTTTATTTCTACTCCCGCTATTCGCAACATCTTAGGACGGGTAGTAGGCGGCAATCCTTCTATTATTAACGGTTTAATTCAAGTAAGTGGCGGCAATCCTAACCTATTTTTAATCAATCCTTCGGGCATTATCTTTGGTCCTAATGCTAGCTTGAATCTTCCGGCTGCTTTTACAGCTACTACTGCTACTAACATCGGCTTTGATTCCGGTTTGTTCAATGTTGCCGAAGCGACGAATGATTACAGTACGCTGATAGGAAATCCAAACACTTTTTACTTTAATATCAGCCAACCGGGAAGTATCCTCAATGCAGGTAATTTAGCTGTTTTGCCGGAACAAAGTATAACTTTAATTGGCGGCACAGTTGTCAACACTGGTTCCCTCAATGCTACCCAAGGTAATATTATTGTCGCTGCTGTTCCCGGTGAGAATGGTGTTCGGATTAGTCAACAAGGGCATTTATTAAGTTTAGAAATAGGAGCTATTGACGGGGGATTGTTGGCACAGAATGGGCAATTATCTCTGCCTTTGTCTCTTCCGCAATTGCTTGCGGGCGCAGGTAGGAACTCTGCTACTGGTATCTCCGTTAACGGTGCAGGAGAAGTGGTTTTGACGGCGGGTTTGAAGGTGGAAAGCGGGGATGTGGCGATCGCTAGTTCTACTGTTAATAGTCAGAATGCTACACTCTCGGCAGCACGTAATCTCACTTTGGTAGAAAGCCAGGTACTTACTGAGAAGAACTTGTATCTGTTGGCAGGAGATACGGTGCGGGTGCGGGATGGAAATAACGCTTTCAGGGCGATCGCGGGCGGCAATCTTACTATACAAGGCAATCAAAATATTGATATCTTTGCGCTAAATTACCCTAGCCCTGCATTCCAATCCTCCGGGGATATCACATTATTGAGCAATGGCAATGTTTCGGGTGACGCTCACTTCGCTGCGGGTGGTAATGTAAGTATTCTCACATTGTCTGGCAACGGCGGCAGTTTTGTGAGTTTGTACGACCCGATTATTAGCTCGGATGGAGATGTGAGATTTGGTGATTATACTGGAACCTCACTTAAGGTAGAAGCAAAAGGTGCGATCGCGGCGGGAGATATTACTATCACTGGGCCAGATACTACTTTGTCAGGTTCCGCCGATCCAGATGCGGCGGTGCTTTCAGGTAGTGCAGCTTTAATTCTGCGCTCGGGCGTTTCGACTTTGGCGAATACTGCGAATTCGACTTTGGCGAATACTGCGAATCTGCCGCCGAATGTCACCGAAGGGGAGACATTTTTTGCTTCACCGGGTGTTGCTTCGGGCAATAGCATCGGAGTGGGAGCGATTTCGACAGCAGGCGGGCCTGTGATTTTGGAATCAGCAGGGGACATTGGGCTGGATGTGATCGCCACTTCTGGTGGCAATATTACCCTCAAAGCTGCTACCGACATCGCCGTTACAGGCACTCTCCAGTCTACTGGCGGCAGTATTGACCTCACGGCTGGCAATCTTCTCACAGTCAGCGGCACTTTTACAGATAGTAACGGTGTAAATGCGAGCATTTCCAGCGCTAATAATGGCACGGGCGGCGGCGCGATCGCGATTAGTCACGCGGGGGGCACGACTACACCTTTTATTGTCGGCGATGCGACAACCAATGGGACGACAGGAGCGATCGCATCAGGTTCGGAGACAATTTCGCCACAGTTCGCGGTGCCAATGACACCTAGCACTTACACTCAGGGCAATATTACTATCATTACTTCCGCGCCATCTCCAACGCCGGAACCTACACCATCTCCAACGCCGGAACCAACACCATCTCCAACACCATCACCTACGCCGGAACCAACACCATCTCCAACACCATCACCTACGCCGGAACCGACACCATCTCCAACGCCGGAACCTACACCATCTCCAACGCCGGAACCAACACCGGAACCTACACCATCACCTACGCCGGAACCGACACCATCTCCTACACCATCACCTACGCCGGAACCGACACCATCTCCAACTGCACAAGCAACACCGGAACCGACACCATCTCCAACTGCACAAGCAACACCGGAACCGACACCATCTCCAACCCCACAGCCAACGGCATCCCCATCACCTGCGCCATCTTTAATACCAGAACCAACGCCATCACCCGCACCATCTTTAATACCAGAACCAACGCCATCACCCGCGCCATCTTTAATACCAGAACCAACGCCCTCACCTGCGCCAATTCCACAAGCAATACCGTCTCCGATATTGCTTGGGCCCTCCATTGCGCCTGAAATGCTAGCGCCGATGCCATTACCTACTCCGACACCAACTTTATCTCCGTCTCTTGATGCCACCTTCCCTTTACCGGATATTTCAATTACCAACGCGATCGCGCAATCAGCTAACAGCAACAGCAACAGCAATAGCAACAGCAACGCGGCAGTTTCCGACTCAAGATCCCCTCTAGAAAGCAAAACGAACCAAGCCGGAATCATTCTAAATACGGTTAGTCTTAGCGATATCACACAACAGATTGATAAAGGCGATATCCCTCAAGCCAGTTTATTTGTCGATATCTTCTATAGCGAACAAGTAGGGTCATACGTCAACCAGCAAGTCAGGGGCGATTTGCAATCTTTTACGGCTATACAGCAAATAACTAGAACGATCGCTAGCCAAACAAATACTAAGCCAGCCATTATCTACGCCTTAGCCCGCCCTGAACAATTAGACTTGATTATCGTTCCCCCTACTGGTTTCCCAATTCATAAAAGCATCCCCGCCGCCCGGCGCGAAACTCTGATGCAAGTCGCCGCCAATTTCAGGCAAGAACTCCTTAATCCTATAAAAGTCAATACTCAGACGTATTTGCCAGCATCCCAGCAACTCTATCAGTGGATAATTGCCCCCTTAGAAGCCGAGTTAAAAGCTCAAGGTATCGACACCCTACTTTTTAGTATGGATGCGGGATTGCGATCGCTCCCCTTAGCTGCCCTCCATGATGGTTCTCAATTTCTAGTAGAAAAATACAGCATGGGACTTATTCCCAGCGTCAACTTGACCGATACTAACTATGAAAGCCTTAAAAATGCTGAAGTTTTAGCAATGGGGGCCTCGCAATTTACCGATAACAAACCTTTGCCAGCAGTGCCCGCAGAACTTGAGGCTATTGCCTCCGAATGGAAAAGCGAATCCTTCCTCAACCAAACCTTTACTCTCAACAATCTGAGGTCGCAAGGCACCACCCAAGCCTTTCGCATTATTCACCTCGCCACTCACGGAGAGTTTAAGTCAGGAGCAGCGAGCAATTCTTACATTCAGTTATCAGACACCAGGCTAACACTCGATCGCGTGCGCGAACTAGGGTGGAATCAGCCGCCTAAAGTTGAGTTATTGGTGTTGAGCGCTTGTAAAACTGCTGTGGGTGATGATGACACCGAATTAGGTTTTGCGGGGTTAGCTGTGCAAGCGGGGGTGAAGTCAGTTTTGGCGAGTCTTTGGTACGTCAGCGATGAAGGTACTTTAGGGTTAATGGCTGAATTTTACCATCACTTAAAGGTCGCGCCTATTAAAGCCGAAGCCTTGCGGCAGGCTCAAATTGCTATGCTCAAAGGTCAAGTTCGCATTGAAAATGGCCGTTTAATTTTGTCAAACTTAAATAAGGAGTTAGAATTGCCGCCAGAATTAGCTGAACTGACTAATGTAAATCTCTCCCATCCTTATTATTGGGCGGGATTTACGATGATTGGGAGTCCTTGGTAATGTTATGATCTCATTTCCCAGTACATGAGAACTATGTAATTTGTGGTGCGGGCCGGAGAGCCCGCGATTCTCTAGGATAGTGCGCTTTCCGGCCTGCTTTACTTATAAACTTATAATGCCGATGCCACCGGATTTGATCTGACTCGCCATTAGATGCTAATGAGTGCATAAGTCCTATTTGAATGAGACATATAATACTTAAAGAATAAAGAGGGAGCATAATGACACAGCAAAAAAATCTTTCAATTCTAGTCTTTATTGACTCAAATGTTGAAGATTACCAGAGTTTAATTAGCGGCGTTTCTCCAAAGGGTAAAGTAATTATTCTAGATGAAACGCGGGATGGCATTGAGCAAATTACTCAAAGGCTCGCAATTGAAAAAAATATAGAAGCAATACATATTATCTCTCACGGCAGTCCAGGTGTCGTACAACTCGGTGCAAATACACTCAACAGCAGCAATATAGAAAGTTTCGGTCATCAACTCAAACAGTGGCGCAAAGCATTAACAAATGGTGCTGATATTCTCCTTTATGGCTGTAATATCGCCGCCGATGTATCGGTGAAAATTGACAGCCCCGACATCTCCCACATCCCCCACACTCACCACATCCGCCAGGGGTTAAAACCCCTGTCTCATAGCTTAAGTCGGTTGAAACCGACTGAAAACAATCAAGACAATTTATTTATTCAGTCCTCTTCAGAGAACTTTCGCTATCAGACGGGGGTTTTAGCCTTCGACGGGACTGGTGTTAAATCGACTGGTGTTAAGCCCACAAAACCTAACCACTTCCTCCAACGTCTGAGTGAATTAACTGGTGCTGACATCGCCGCCTCTGCCAACCCTACCGGCAATGCCAAACTAGGCGGAGATTGGGAACTGGAAGTACAAATCGGCTCCATCGAAGCAACACCGATTCAGGCTTTAGCCTACAGCCACACCCTAGCAGCCACCGCTAACCCAGACAGCAAAGCCATTACAGTCAACTCACCCCAAGTTAGCATTAGCATCGACGTGCTCGCCAACGACACCGGGAGTTCCCGCGTCTCGGTGAATAGCATCACTACCGCCCCCACCAACGGCACCGCCATCATCAACGACTGGATATATGCGGGCGGCAATTTCACCACCATCGGGGGACAAGCCCGCAACAGAATCGCTCGGTTGAATAGCGATGGGAGTGTGGATGCTACCTTCAACCCGAATGCGAATAGTACAGTCAGAGCGATCGCCCTAGACAGCAGCGGCAACCCCATAGTGGTCGGCGAGTTCATCAACATCGGCGGACAACCCCGCAGCGGAATCGCCAAATTAAACCCCACAACAGGTGCCGCTGATGCTACCTTCGACCCGAATGCGAATAGTACAGTCAGAGCGATCGCCCTAGACAGCAGCGGCAACCCCATAGTGGTCGGCGAGTTCATC
>NZ_JAUBQH010000004.1:99805-198145 GCF_036701145.1 Microcoleus sp. Pol17C6 | reverse complement strand
TTTTGGCTGGCATACATTCTAACTAATGAGCGCTTATTTTATATTTATATTATACAATCTAGCTGCGTATCAGCTTAACTATAAGCCCAACCTAGAGGGGTTAGGTGGATTGAACAGCCATGAAAACGAAGAAAAAAAAGATAAAATTGTTAACAAAGCTGTTAAAAATCGAGAAATAAAAGTAATTTTATATCGCCCGTAGGAAGGAATTAGAATCATTTTACAGGTGGCATAAATTGTCAGTAAATTAACTTTACACAGGGTAAAAAAAGTCATAAATTACATCAACATTCTCTATACCTAGTCAAAAAATTACCTGGGAAATAAGCTGTTCAGCATCTAAAACGCATATTGTATGGTATACTATAATAATTTTAATATAAAATTAATGCCTACTAAAAACTTCCTCAGTTCTGAAACAAAGGAAACTCTGCAACAAGCATCAAAAGACCATGAGCATCCAGATATTCGACAAAGAGCGTTAGTATTTTTATTACTAAATAACGGAAGCTCACAAGCTCAAACTGCTGAAGTAATTGGATGTTCTCTCCGAAAAGTTGCCTATTGGAGTGTTCACGGTGATCCTGAAAATTTAGACAGTTTTAAAGATAACAGGATGAAGGGTAATTACCGAAAAGCTACAGATAAATACATTAATTCTCTTTTAGAAACACTTGAAGTAGACCCGGAAAAATATGGTTATGAGTTCGGAAGATGGACAACAGCTAGACTTGCAATATATCTAGGAGAACAGACGGTAATTGAGCTGAGTAGTAACCAAGTAAGAAGAATTTTAAAATCAAAAAACTATGTTTAGCTTTGGGCTAAATACAGCTTGAAGGATAAGCAAGATGCCGTATAAAGGGGTTTATTAAAAGATAAATTAGTTGAGTATCTAAAAATAGAAAAAGCATCTCCAGACCTTTTACAGGTATGGTTTTGGGACGAGAGTGGATTTAGTTGAAGAGTGATTAGAAGGAAAAGCTGGTGTAAAAAAAGAACTCGAATTAACCTTCATAGGAGAGCGACTAAAAGGCCGTATTAATGTGATGGATGGAGTGAGATATTCAGACAAAAAAAGATGGGTAGATTTTATTCCCTCTGGAAATTATGCTAATTTTTATGCTGTGCTGAAAAATTTTTATGGAGATTTAAAAGCCGAGTGGATATTGCAAGGAAATTTAGTGGAAGATTTTCAAGATAAAGGCTGTAAGTTTATGATAATTTTGGACAACGCTAGTTTTCATAAAAAAGCAGAGACTTTGCAGAAAATAGCCTCAGAAATGCCCAATCTCATCATAGAGTTTTTGCCCAAATATAGCCCTGACTATAACCTAGTTGAATTAGTATGGCATTCTGCCAAGGAATATGTTGCCAATAGATTATTTGAATACATTGAAAAACTAGAATTAGTGTTACATAAACTTTTAAATGAAGGAGTAGTAATTATGAAATGGAACAGAAAAATAAAAAATAAAGGTAACGCGAGTTAATGCAGTTTAGATGTCGAACAGCTTATCCCCTATTTTGTTAGGTAGCCACTAACAGAGTAAAGCGGGGGTCCAAGGCAGCCTACTGGTAGCCCAACCTGGTAAATGTCGAGCAATAGTTCATGTGTAGCGAAAGCAAAGATGTGGGTGAATCATCGTTATATTGAAGTGGTCTAATGGCTGATTAACACCATGCCAAAAGGCAAGGATATGGCATAGGCGATTTTAACTTCTTCCTATAAGCACTGCCCAGAAACCCAGTGGATAGCATCACACTAAAAACTCTACCAATTTGTATTTGGAACGAAGTAACTATCATGTATTCTGGAGAAGAACAGGTGGATCACCCAGTAAGTAGCTAACGAAGAGTACATGAGATAGGGAGTGTATCAGACGCTAATGCTCTATTGTAATGACAGAGATACGCAGACAGATGCCCGGTAACTTCAAAGATGGGAACTATCGTAGCAATGAATAAGTCTACAACGCGAGACAACCGGACGCTGGAATGGAATCAAATCAATGGGCGCCAAGCCGAAAAATTGAAATTCAAGTCGCAAAAACGTATCTATCGAACAAGTGAACATGGTGATGTTAAAGCAGTTGGTAAGCTTCAAAAGAGCTTGATTAATTCATGGTATAATAAGGTTCTAGCGGTACGACGGGTTACACAAGACTATGCTGGTAAACGTAAAGCCGGAATGGATGGTATTAAATTACTAACCCGGAAGCAACGAATTAAGCTAGTAAATGAGCTCAAAACAACTGGTAAAGCACAATCTACACGTAGGGTAATGATTCCAAAACTAGGAACTAATGAGTCAAGACTATTACGCATACCCACAATGTACGACCGCGCCTTAGAATCAGTTGTAAAAGCACCGCTTAAGCCAGAATGGGAGGCATCATTCGAGCCCAACTCCTATGGTTTTCGACGAGGAAGATCATGTCACGATGCGATAGGATCAATCTTTAACAGTATCAGATATAAAGCCAAATATGTGCTATATGCTGATATTGCCAAATGCTTTGACCCCATTAATCACAAAGCGTTACTTGACAAAATAAATACTTATTCACGACTCCGATAACAAATTAAGTCGTGGCTTAAAAGTGGCCTGTTAGACCAAGGTAAAATTTTTTCTACCAAGGAAGCTAAGCCACCCGGAGGGGTTATTTCCCCGCTGCTGGCTAACATGGCCCTACACGGAATGGAAGAAAGGATTAAGCAATATGCGGAAACGCTAACAAAAGGGTACTCACGAATCAATAAAAAAGAGAAACAATGTTCCCTAAGTTTAACCCGATACGACGATGATTTTGTGATAATGTACAAAGACATTGACGTAATACTCACCTGTCAGAAGATAATTGCCTACTGGTGGAGTGATATTGCCTTAGAGTAGAAACCAAATCCAACAAAATTAACCCACCTTCTCAACAAATATAATGGAAATGTTGGGTTTTAGTTTTTAGGATTCCATATACAACAGTATCCCGTAGGTAACTATAGAGATGCCAAAACTACAAATGGAAAGCCACTAGGTTTCAAGACAATAATCACCCCGTCCCAACCAAAAAATTCAGGCTCATCTCGTAAAAAGAGCTGAAGTAATAGATTGCTATAAACACTCCCCTCTATCTGTCTTAATTAAGAGGTAAAATGCAATCATCCGGGGATTGTCAGACTATTACTCAGCATTAGTAAGTAAGAAAATCTTCCAAAAATTAGATAATCTTGCTGATCACAAGCTAAGAGGATGGGCAAAAGGACGAGAAAAAGGTAACATCAACAAAGACAAATACTGGCGAACAGTAGGCGAACTAAATTGGTGTGTCAGCACAGAAATAGGTTTTGAGTGAGTCCAATATGCAACAACGAATATCGTAAGGCACGTAAACGTAAAAGGCAATTCAACACCCTATAATAGTCAGTAGATTTACTGAAGTAAACGACTTGGAGAATACCATGACACACCAACAATAGTAGGAATACTCATTAAGAAATAAAAAGGTAAATGTAGCCACTGTGGTTTGTACTTTACACCTACAGACATTGTAGAAGTTGACCATATCTAACCCACCTCCCTAGGTGGCAAAGATAAATTTAAAAACCTCCAACTTCTACATAAACACTGTCACGACACAAAAACGGAAAAAGACGGTTCCTTCCACAAGAACCATGATTAAAACCCGTTTTGAATTGTACCCATAACAAGGGTGAAGATATCAAGGATCCGGATGAGGCGAAAGTTTCAGGTCGGGTTCTGAAGTAGAGGTAGGTGGAGAAATGCCCCTATCGAATCTAACAGCTAGCATAAATTTTGCCGCTAACCATCCCTGGGTGCAATTAATCGAATTAGAAGATGATCATTCTGTGGGAACTTTCCTAGCGGAAAGGTGGGAAGCGATTCAAAATTTTTGCCAATTCAAAAATTAAAACCTGACCAACTTTCAAGTCTTAACAATCAAATGACTGAACAAGATCGATCGACTCGCACCTTAGCCGTTGACATTGGCGGAAGTGGCATCAAAGTTATGGTTTTGGACAATGAAGGCGAACCCCAAACGGAACGCAGCCGTGTAGAAACGCCTCAACCACCGAAACCGGAACCCGTACTAGAGGCGATCGCCTCTTTAGCGAGCGGACAAGGGGAATTTGACCGAGTATCCGTCGGCTTCCCAGGCGTCGTGCGTCTAGGCGTCATCAAAACCGCAGTGAATTTAGATCCGTCTTGGATAGATTTTGACTTACAAACTACCCTCAAAGATCGCTTGGGAAAACCTGTGCGAGTGGCTAACGATGCGGATATTCAAGGATTGGGAGCAATTGCTGGGACGGGGGTAGAATTAGTAATTACCCTGGGTACAGGTTTCGGTTCTGCCTTATTTGTCGATGGTATCTTGGTACCCAATTTAGAATTAGGACATCACCCGTTTCGCAAAGGGGAAACTTACGAACAGCAATTAGGGCGATCGGCATTAGATACAGTCGGTTCCAAAAGATGGAATCGCCGTCTAGAAAAAGCGCTCACCTCTGTGCAAAATCTCTTTAACTGCGATCGCATTTACATCGGCGGTGGCAATACTAAAAAGATAGCTTTTGAGTTACCGCCACAGGTTAAAATAGTACCAAATGTGAGCGGTTTATTGGGCGGGATTGCTTTGTGGCGTGATTGAGTAAACTTGGTGGCAAAAATTCCCATCAATATCAAAGAAACCGGATTTTTTGCTCGGATTAAAGGAAATAATCCACTCTTTAGGTAAAAAACCCGGTTTCTGAATCCACGACGGTTGATTTGGTTTTTGGCTTGTGTGATGGTCGTTTAAAAAATTATTCGCCCATCGGATCGCGGTAGCGTTTAGGTTCATCCTTGCGAAACAGATTAGCCAAACCGAGTATGCCCAACAAACCCAAAGCACCCCAATGATTGTTGTCGTTTTTGCTTTCTTGAAAGGGAGTTCTGTCGAGAACGACTCCATTAGAATCAGTATTGTTTTGGGTCGGAGCTGACTCGGTTTGAGCTGAGGCAGGCATAGCTGAAGGGAGAATAGCCAAACTCAAAGCTATGAGGGTAGCGGCGGCATTTTTAGAGATCTCTGACGGCTTGACTTTCATACTTGGTTTCCACATATTAGCAGTTACTTTCTAAGAATAATCAATTGGGCGCGCCCCCGGCATCAATCGAGCGACAGAAACTAAATCCCCCTCTCCTCTTGCTTTCGAGATAGAAGACGCTCTATGCTAAGTTCAGATGCTTCTAAGCAGATTATCTAAAATAAAAAGTCGTAAACTATACCATGCTTCCCTTTATCCGAAAAGATTTAGCCGAACTTACCGCATACACTCCCCATCCGGGCGGCACATCAGGAGAACCAGCGCATTCGGAAAGTGCGATCGATCGCCTTGATACCAACGAATGCCCCTACGAGTTGCCAGAGGAATTAAAAAAAAAGCTAGCTTGGACTTACCAGCAATTAATTGAGACAAATCGCTATCCCGACGGAGGACACGCAGCCCTCAAAGAGGATCTCGCCGAATACGTCAATGAATCCCTAAATGTCCCCGCCCTTAACAAGGGGGGGCTAGGGGGGGTTACACTGCCCAAAACCGCCATTACAGCCGACAATATTTCTGTGGGCAACGGTTCCGACGAACTAATTAGATCCATCTTAATAGCTACTTGTTTAGGCGGTACTGGCTCTATTTTGGTTGCGAATCCTACCTTTTCGATGTATGGAATAATTGCCCAAACCCTCGGCATTCCCGTTGTGAGTGTTCCGCGAAAAGAGGAGAATTTTGAAATCGATATCGAGGCGGCTAAAAAGGCGATCGCCCAAAATCAAAATCCCCCCGTGCGCGCCGTCTTTGTCGTTCATCCCAATTCTCCCACAGCCAATGCTTTGACACCAGATGAAATAGAATGGTTGTCAAATTTACCCGAAGAGATATTAGTAGTAATTGACGAAGCCTATTTTGAATTCAGCCAAAATACTTTAGCAGACCAATTGCACAATCACCCGAATTGGATAATTTTACGCACATTTTCCAAAGCATTTCGGTTAGCGTCAATGAGAGTCGGATATGCGATCGCCCATCGCGAACTGGCAGCCGCCTTAGAAAAAATTCGCCTCCCCTACAACCTCCCCAGTTTCTCGCAAACCGCAGCCGAGTTTGCCCTAGCGCAGCGGCAGTTATTGCTGGCAGTAATTCCCGAAATTATAGCAGAGAGATCGCAATTAATTGCAGCGCTAACTCAGCATCAAAAATTGCAAGTTTGGCCGAGTGCGGCTAACTTCGTCTACCTGCGGGTGAAAGCTGGCGATCGTAATTTAGCAGAAACTGAACACAAACAAATCATGCAGCAGCTAAAAGAGCGAGGTACTTTAATTCGCCATACTGGGGGAGGTTTGCGAATTACGGTGGGTAGCCCGGAGGAAAATCAGCGAACAGTCGATCGAATAGGAGAAATTTTTGACAACTCATAATATTCTGTCTCCAGTTTCTGCTTAACACAAAAATAACTTTGGAGAAGGTATATATGCTTCAAGGAAAGGTTTTACGGGTTGCTCGTCCAACGGATTGCCTCGATCGAGTTGTTCATTTCTACACAGAGGGTTTAGGGCTGCAAATCCTCGATCGTTTTGAAAACCATGAAGGTTTTGACGGAGTAATGGTTGGGATGCCAGGAGAAAGCCACCACTTTGAATTCATCCATCAACGGGGACATATTGTAGGTGGCGCTCCAACTCAAGACAATCTTATCGTCTTTTACCTTCCTAACCAACAAGAATGGCAGCAGGCTGTTGAGCGAATGAAAGCAATGGGATTTGATCCTGTAAACTCCTACAATCCTTACTGGGACAAAGATGGAGTGACCTTTGAAGACCCAGATGGCTATCGAGTCGTTTTGCAGAATGCCGAGTGGAGCTTGTAGCAGCCCGATCGCAGCCTAAGGTATCTACACCAATTTATAACTGATCATTTCCTTGCCGTGCCGCCCGAATGGTTTGGGGAAATACGCCTACTAAAAGTGCCAAAGCTTCATCGGGAATTTGTGCCACTATTTCCGAATCCAAATATTGTTCAAACTGAGTTAAAACCATTTGTGCGCGTTCCAAAGCTGTAGGCTTTGCCGTTAACTGTTCCATTAACCGCACCCACTGCCGCCGAATTCCAAAAGCTTTCTGTATTTCTTCGGGAGATTGAGGGCAAACCAAACAAAAATCGCCCACGGGAATCGCCTGCTGAGAGTCAACATCAAAAACGCCCCCAACGGCAGCCCCAGGTCCGGCAAACTCCGCGTGGAAGCGTTTAATCAAAATTAGGCCGTTCCGGCGACGGCTATCTACCATCAACAGCTTACCGCTGTTGATTTCTGCGAGAATGTCAGAGGAGTGGGGGTATTCTGTCAAATCTGTGCCAAGGTTTCGATGTCGCAAGTCCGGGCCAGCAGAAAGGCCGGCGCGGACAATATAATTAGAGGTAATATTAGAGCTGGATGAAGTATCAATTTTTTTCTCATCCCGCTGCCGATCGAGATTATTCATTTAAAGTTATAAATTAATACTGTCACAAGGTGGTAGTTTGAGCGCGATCGAATATCAAATGCAAGTAGAACAAGCAGTAGACACCCTGAAAGCGGATCTCCCGACGCTTTTTGAAAAAGACATCTCCTACGACATCTACACAAAAGATGTTTATTTTCAAGACCCGGTTAACAAATTTAAAGGAAAAATTAACTATCGCATTATCTTTTGGACTCTTCGATTTCACGGGCAGCTATTCTTTAACGAGATTTACTTCGACCTGCACGACGTAGGTCAGACAGCCCATGATACTATTGTGGCAAATTGGACTGTTCGCGGGAAACTGCGGGTTCCCTGGAAAGCTCGGATTTTTTTTAACGGCTACTCTACTTATAAACTGGATAAAGACGGCTTAATTTACGAACATATCGACACCTGGGACAGAGAGCCCGGAGAGATTTTAAAGCAGTTTTTCCGCAAGGGGGATGAGGCGACCCAAGTATAAGCCAAAAAGGTCGATCGCGCCGAGATCAGGGCCAGCCACCCAATTAACTTATAATGGCTAAAATAATCATCATCCCTCCGATTCATTTTCTGCTATTTGTAAATTGCTAAAATGATTGTCGCCTCTGATTCATTTTCTGCTATTTGCACTCCTGAAAAACATCATGGCTGATATTGTCCAGACTGCCACCAATGCCAGCTCTTTCAAAACCCTCGTGACTGTTATTGAAGCGGCTGGTTTGTTAGATTTATTGCAAAGTCCGGGACCTTATACCGTCTTAGCACCAACTGATGAGGCATTTGCCAAAATTCGTACGAACACTATTACCTCTTGGCTGGAAGACATACCCAAGCTCAAGAAAATTCTGACTTATCACATTCTGTTTGGCGAGGTACTAAGTGAGAATTTGCTTGAGTTAAGTTCTGCTGAAACAGTGGAAGGTTCTGTAGTGGGAATTGATACTTCTGACGGCATTAAAGTGAATGATGCTAAAGTTCTCACTTCAGATATTCTTGCCGACAATGGCGTCATTCATATGATTGATGCGGTGCTAATACCAACATTGCTTGCAGCATAACCAAACTTGTGACATCTCTAAATTTAGTAGGGTGCTTATGGGCGCACCTGACATTTTAAACTAGAGAACTTACGCAAGTGTTACAATTAGTAAGGTGCGTCATAACCCAAACCATAGCTCATCCGTCCATAACTCGGTCGGACGCACCCTACAAGTCGATTTGATCGTGACACTTGCGTAATTGCTGAACTAATTATCCGAACCTAAAATCAATCCTGAGCGCGCCGGCAGCATCAATTCTAAAAGCCGATTTTCCCCGTCACCTTTCCAAACAAACTCGCCTTTCCCAAACAGCAATTTCTCGTGAGGAGATTTCAAATTAGCTGCCTCAAAGCTAATATTAGCTTCTTCGGTCGCGACATTGATCGCAACAACTATTTCCTCATCCCCCAAAATTCTGGCAAAAACGTAAACCGTTCCTTCAGCAAACAGAACTTGGTACGATCCAGTGCGGAGGGCCGCGTATTTGTGCCGCAAAGCTATCAACTGCTTATGATAATCTAAAACATCAAGTTCCCAGCGAGATTGTAAGGGAAAACCGCGGCGAGAATCGGGGTCTAGAGCACCGGGTAAACCAACTTCATCGCCGTAGTAAATGCTAGGAGCTCCCGGAAAAGTTAACAGCAGCAAAGTAGCGAGTTCGACGCTAGCTTTATCGCCCCCAGCAATTGACAGCAACCTCGCTGTATCGTGACTAGCCAACAAATTAAGTTGAGTTAGCTGTATCGGCCACGGGTAGAGTTCCAAAACGTGCTGAATTTTGTCGCCGTACTCTTTAGCAAAAAGCGGCGGATAGGGATGGTAAGAACGACCTTCAATTTGAGCTAAATCAACTCTATCGCCCGCTGTAAAAGCAATAGTCGGCGCAGCAAAAAGATAATTCATTACTCCGTCAAATTGACTGCCGTCGAGCCATTCTCTCGCATCTTCCCAAACTTCGCCAACAATATAAGCTTCGGGATTAATGGCTTTAACTCGGTCTCTAAATTCTTGCCAAAATCCAGGGGTTTTAATTTCAAAAGGAACGTCCAGCCGCCAGCCATCAATGCCGAATTTTATCCAATATTCGGCGATTTCCATGATGTATTCTCGCACTTCTGGATTATCGTGATTGAATTCAGGAAGTGCTCGATTTCCATCCCAACCGGCATAATTAGCAGGAAAATTGCCGTCGTAGGCAGATAGGGGCCAGCCTTCAATTTTAAACCAATCTACCCAAGGAGAATGGGGGCCGTTTTCGAGGATGTCGTGAAAGAAGAAAAAGCCGCGGCTAGCGTGGTTGAATACGCCGTCGAGGACGATTTTGATGTTGCGATCGTGAGCGGCGTCTAGAAGCTCTTTAAAAGCCGGATTGCCACCCAACATCGGATCGACTTGATAGTAGTCGTGGGTGTGGTAGCGGTGATTGCTGGCCGACTGAAATATGGGGGTAAAATAAATTGCGTTAATGCCTAAGTCTTGCAAGTAGTCTAGCTGTTCCATCACGCCCCACAAGTCGCCGCCTTTGTAGCCTTGCAGGGTGGGGATTTCGTGCCATTCTTCCCACATGAAGTTTTGCAGCAGGCGTTTGCGAGGCTGTTTGCTTTTGGCGAAGCGATCGGGGAATATTTGGTAGAATACCGCGTGTTTAACCCAGTCTGGCGTTTGAATTTGCATACACTTTTTTTAGCTTTTAGGGGTTAGGCTACAGTAGCAGATGTTTGTTGCGGATCTAGCTTTTGGTAGAGAATAGACATTTTATCCCATTTGGTCGATCGACAAATTGTAAAATATTACACAAATTTGCGGTCAATCTTAAAATAGAAAACTGACTCTACCTAGAAGAAATTTATCGTCCCGACGGGGGGCGCTTCCTGAGTGCTGTGGAGTCGGACAAACTCAAATAACAAAAACGCCCGCAAAAAAAACCGGCTCAAACTCAAGCAGAACCAGAGCGCGAAGAAGGGCCCATACAGAGCGTCAGCGCCCGTGGTGGCGCGATCGACCTGCCTTGAAAAAGAACAACAGCGCCATGAGCCTCGATTGATAAATTGTGAAAACGGGGAATTTACCCAAAAGACTTATTATTAACAGCCCAAACCCCGAACCTTATTCTTTCCTTAAACTGCCTTTATTTATTGAAGGGTATTTTAAGTCACAACTCAAAACTTTTTTAAATATCCATTCTGGATAGATGGGTATTTTAACTCACAACTCAAAACTCCTAACTCCAGTCCCGGACGCACTCCAACTCTTCTAAACCGGGTTTTTTAACTGTTATTGAGGATTTGAAGAAGTATTTGGATTAAACAACCCGGTTTCTGTGTAGGCGACTCAACTGATAACTCAAAACTCAAAACTTCCTTGCTCCCCCCCCTTGTCAAGAAGCCCTCACCATCCGACACTGTACTTGGAGAGTTAATCGACCCTAGGGAGAAAGTTCCTTGAAAAAAGTCTTAGCCATCATCCTCGGTGGCGGTGTAGGCACCCGCCTTTACCCCCTAACCAAACTGCGAGCCAAACCCGCAGTTCCCCTCGCAGGCAAATATCGCCTCATCGATATTCCTGTCAGCAACTGCATAAACTCGGAAATAGTCAAAATCTACGTCCTCACCCAATTCAACTCGGCATCCCTCAACCGTCACATCTCTCGCACCTACCAGTTTTCCGGCTTCACCGAGGGATTTGTTGAGGTACTCGCCGCCCAGCAAACTCAGGAAAACCCCAACTGGTTTCAAGGGACAGCCGACGCAGTTCGCCAATATCTCTCGCTGCTAGAACAGTGGGACGTTGATGAATACTTGATTCTTTCGGGCGATCACCTCTATCGCATGGACTACCAGAAGTTTGTGCAGAGACACCGCGAAACCAACGCGGATATCACCCTCTCGGTTTTGCCAATGGACGAGAAGCGGGCCTCGGATTTTGGTTTGATGAAAATCGACGACACCGGCCGCATTGTTTCTTTCAGCGAAAAGCCAAAAGGCGATGCGCTCAAACAAATGCAGGTGGATACTACTACACTGGGACTAACAGCGCAGCAGGCTCAGGAAAGTCCTTACATTGCTTCGATGGGGATTTACGTCTTCAAAAGAGAAGTTCTGATTAAACTCCTGAAAGAATCTCCAAATCAAACTGATTTTGGTAAAGAGATAATTCCGAATTCTGCAAAAGACCACAACGTTCAAGCTTATTTGTTTGACGATTACTGGGAAGATATCGGAACCATTGAGGCTTTTTACGAGGCTAACTTGGCTCTGACAAAACAGCCTAAGCCGCCTTTCAGTTTCTACGATGAAAAGGCGCCGATTTATACTCGCCCGCGTTTCTTGCCGCCGACTAAGCTTTTAAATACTCACGTGACTGAATCGATTATTGCTGAAGGCTGCATTCTCAAAGAGTGCCGGATCGACCATTCTGTGTTGGGAGTTCGATCGCGCATTGAAGCTGGATGTACGATTCAAGACACCCTGGTCCTGGGTGCTGACTTCTACGAACCCGACGCCGAACGGCATTCGAGTTTGGACAGCGGCGGCGTCGCCCTCGGTATCGGTGCAGATACTACAATTCGCCGCGCGATTGTGGATAAAAATGCCCGCATTGGCCGCAATGTTCAAATAATTAATAAAGACCGAGTGGAAGAAGCAAACCGCGAAAACCAAGGTTTTTACATCCGCAGCGGCATTATCGTAGTCCTGAAAAATGCCACGATTCCTGATGGAACTATCATTTAGTTATTAGTCATTAGTCATTAGTCGTCAGTCATTAGTTTTTTAAGTTAAAATCTGTTACCTGCTTTTCAAGTGACTGATTATAAATAATGAAATTAGTGACAGATCACCAATGACCGATGACTGATGACTGATGACAAAATTCATTCTTTTTTTGTTGATTATTAATTTCCACCGCTGATGCGAGGTTGTCGAAATACTTGGCTTTATTCAAAGGCTCGCGCATTATTAATAAGCGACCTTCTCTGTTACTGTCTGCCGTGATACAGATATGTCCGCTCGCCTGCGTCTGGCGAATAGCTTCTGATTCTTGTATTTGCGCTGGTAGCACGACTGGCAAATGCGCTGCCCGTTTCTGAGTAAAACAGAACTCTCGGAACTATCTTTCCAATCGTCGCAGCAGCCACAAGGCCAACTTAGCAAATAATTCATAATGTTAGCACCCTAGTAGCGTTAAAAGCTTATCGCTCTACTATCCTATCTTAATGTTTTATACAAGTGTGTGATGTAGCTAACAGACAGCGGAGAAATTCTGTTATATTACTGGGATTTAAATCTCTTCAAAGGTTGTAAAAATAAAATTTTATAGGACGGGTCTGGGGTTAATAAAAAATATCTAGAAATTTTGTGGGATAACGGCGCAATTTAGGGTATTATATAGTCACAATTTAGACATCAGATTGGATCGAACTTGCTGATGAAAACCTGCTAAGATTTGGATGGGGTGATAAAGCTCAGATCGAGAAGTTAGATCGCACCGCGCCCCGGAAAAAAAGACCAAAAAGATCGATCGTCCGCGCCAGTCAACCCTCCTGGTCTCCCGCCCGCAACAGCAGCAGCTTTCCCCGCCTCATCT
Organism: Microcoleus sp. Pol17C6; assembly: GCF_036701145.1. Taxonomy (NCBI): domain Bacteria; kingdom Bacillati; phylum Cyanobacteriota; class Cyanophyceae; order Oscillatoriales; family Microcoleaceae; genus Microcoleus; species Microcoleus sp. Pol17C6. Next base: position 184,977 of record NZ_JAUBQH010000004.1, on the reverse strand, counting down.
CAACCGGGCTGCTGCCTCTCGACAGCCCTAAGCCTCATAACTCCCCACAAAGTTTTCGTCGCAGGAGTTTCCCCGTCTCACAGCTCACAGGTATAGCAAGGGCATCTAGGGTAAGGACGTTCTTAATTGATGAAAGCATTGTTTTTGCTGTCGAATCCCAAAAGCATTTCTAGAGGCGGCTGCTCTGGCTCCCTTCAGCACGAGAGATCCGAATGCTATAAAATCTTAAACAGCAGCGGAGTGCGGAAATTGCGATCGAACGCCAAGCAACAACCGAACTCGATCGAGTCCAAACCTTTGATAACCTATAATTTGAATGAGATGCCGCAGGCACTTCGGCTCCTGGCATTATACTAATGCGCCATCCTGCGGCTAATTTGGGATTTATTCTTTCTAACAACTAACAACTAACAAATAACAACTAATAAAGAGGGGATTGCTTAATGGCTGCAACAGATTTTAAAGACTATTACGCTATTTTGGGACTCAACAAAACTGCCAGTTCTGACGAAATTAAAAAAACTTTCCGCAAACTAGCCCGCAAATATCACCCGGACATGAACCCCGGCAACAAAGAAGCCGAAGCTCGTTTTAAAGAAGTAAACGAAGCTTACGAAGTGCTCTCAGACCCTGAAAAACGCAAAAAATACGACCAATACGGTCAATACTGGAAGCAAGCTGCCACCACTCCAGGCGGATGGCCGGGGGGGGGCAGTACGAATGTAGACTTTGGCGGGGTTGACTTCAGCGAGTACGGCAGTTTTGACGAATTTATCAATGCCTTGCTAGGCCGCGCAGGTAGTAGTCCCGGTAGTGCCCGCAATGCCAAGTGGAATTACAGCAACTACCGCAGCACCAGCGGCGGGCCCACAGGTTTTGGCGGATTTGAAGATTTCGCGGGGTACGAAAACCGCACCGCAGGAAGCTCTCTCGACACCGAGGTCGCCATTTCCCTGACTCTGGGGGAAGCATTTCGGGGAACTTCCAAGCGAGTCGCCACGGGGGAAGTTTCAATTCCAGCCGGAGTGAAAACCGGCAGTAAAATTCGGATAAAAGGCAAAGGTCAAGTTGACCCCTACACGAAGCAGCAGGGAGATTTGTACCTAAAATTAGAAGTTTTGCCTCACGCTTTCTTCCAGTTTGAGGGAGAAAATTTGGTCTGCGAAGTGCCTATAACTCCCGATGAAGCGGTGTTGGGAGCTTCCATTGAAGTGCCGGCGCCTGAAGGTATGATCACTGTGAAATTTCCAGCCGGGATTCGTTCGGGTCAGTCTTTGCGGTTGCGGGGCAAAGGATGGCCGAAACCCAAGAAAGACGAGCGGACTGATTTGTTAGTAAAAATTGCGATCGTGCCACCGAAAGAACTCACCACTGTCGAACGCGAGTGCTACGAGAAAATCCAAGCAAACCGTACTTTTAATCCTCGCAGTAATCTCAATCAGATGGTGCTTTGAAAAAGCGTGCATTTCTCGGGCGCAAATAAGATTCTTTCTTCACTATTTCCTCGGGACACAGCATTGTTGTGTCCCTACTGTATGCAAGCGCGCTCTCATTTGAAAAATACCCTGTTAATAACTCAACTTTTCTTCGCCCGTAATTTGCACTTTCCAACCTTCTCAAGACTCTTCGCTAGCTCTTAGCTGAGTAGGTTGACTACCTTGTTTGAGGTTGATGGTAATTTTTTTAGCTCCTTTGTTCTCCAGATCTCGGATGTAGCCGGTCGATCTGTCAGAAGCTTCCTGTCTGCTGTCATAGGGCCCAAAGTAATAGGTACCCTTGGGCGAATCTGTATCCACTTCTACCCACCATTCGTCGCGTCGAGTGCTGCTAGCAGGTTGAGCTAGCACCCAAAAAGCCGTGAAAAACATACCCAACATAGAGATTTCAAACATATTTACCTCGGGGAATACTTAAGTAGTTTTTACTATTCTCAATTTATCAAGGCAACGGGAGCGATCGGCTCGTCCTCAGTGCTGATTTGATCCCGATAATTTTGGGCAGTTAATGCTGGCTAAACTCTGCATTTTGGTGGAGAAGATGCCGACTTTGAAGCCACCACTACAAATACAAAGTCCGCCCGGTAAGGACTAGGACAAGACGATGCTTAATATTATTGTTGAGGCTTCAGTTAATGAAAAATTCAAACAGAACTTACACACTCTTGACGCTCAGAAACCGCGTTGCTTAACCCATACCCCTCGCTATAGACCGAGTATTTTCGTCAAAAAACCCGGTTTCTGCCCCCTGGAGTATCAAAATTCTTAAGCCGCGATACCCTCTGAAAATTCACTATCGCAAATCGTGAGTTCCGAAGGCTGACAGCGTTTGATGCGGATACTAACCCTTTTAGCTCCCTCGCTTTCCAAGTCTTCGATGTAGCCTGGAGTATTGCTTGAGGCTTCTTTGTCGGTGTCGAAGGGGCCAAAATAGTAGGTACAGTGGGGCAAATCGGTGACAATTTCTACCCACCATTTCTCAGACCGGCGGTGGCTTGGCCCGGCAAACACGGACAAGACTGCGACGTAGATACAAAATAAATAAAATCCGAGCATCTTTATTCTTGAGGGAGGTTTAATTTATTATTTAAATCTATCAAAATAATTTGTCCGATCGAATCAACCTCAGTGCTGATTTTGCCTCGATCGACTTTAGATGCGAGATTTTAGATATTAGATTTTTCTTCCCATCTAAAACCTAAAGCAAAACCCGCCGGTGCGGGTTGTTTGCTAACTGAAAAATGCTCTTTTTCCGAACTAGATGGCTGGGCAAACCTCAGCCTGCTGAGGTTTAGCGCTTGCCTTTGGGGAACTGTTCGATACCAGCCCAACCGTAGAAAACCAGCTCGTCGTTCTGAACTCGGCAGCGGTCTACTCGCAGTTGAGTGCCTTCTAAGGCAAATTTGTCTAAGTCTAGCAAGTTATTTACGTGGGCAATTATAGCTTGGCCCAAGTCTACTGCTTGCTCGTCACCGCCGTAAGTAACGCTGACAAATTGGATTTTGCGTCTGTCTTCTACTTGCAATTGAGCAGTAATATCTATTTTGACCGGTTCGCTGGCATCGCCTACGGTAATTTCGGACTGAAGCCGAATTGATTTGTCAGTTCCGAAGCTGACTTCAGTGTTTTGAAAGTGCAGAGATTGCTCTTGGTACTTCAGCTTCTGGAGTTTTTCAACTACAAAAGGTGTATTGAATGAGGTGGTTAAATCCGATCGACTTAAGACTACTCGCATATTTGCCTGGGTAGGCTGCCGCAATTTCACTTGACCTGCAAAAATCGCTCCAAAATCAATGGAGAGTGCTTGCAGGTAGAGTTCCATCACTTCTATGCGAAGGCCGTTGTACATCAACATACCTTTGCCAACGAAGTCGAAACCGTCGATGCTTCCCTGCAAGAGTTTGGCTACTGGTTCGACTCGGATGTTGGCCTCGGCCTTTTCAGAACGCTTGAATAAGGCTGCGATCGCAGCTCCTGCTACTTTACTAACAAGGCGATCGCCACTTTGACCTTGAAAGGATGTACCGCTAAACAAAGCTGCTACCATTTATTCGTTTGCTCATCTACAGTCGCCATTATAACCTCATATTAAGAAATGTAAAAATCGCTTGTGCTTATTCACCTCATAAGCAGATCTTGTTTTTTGTCTGTCTTCAAAACAACATTGTTGAAATTTAAACGCTCAGGGGGGTGCCTTGGAGACAGGCGCGATCGAGCAAAGCTCCATCCCAAAGGGTTTTTTCCATCATGGCGCAAAGCAAATTAGCTCCCGTCAGGTTAGCGCCCCGCAGTACGGCTCCATTCAGGATCGCTTCTTCCAAGTCAGCTCCTGACAAATCAGCGCCGGACAAATTGGCATGGCTCAAATCGGCACCAAGCAAAATTGCCCTAGCCAAAGCAGCGCCCCGCAAATCTGCGCCGCGAAAATCGACACCGCTCAAATCCAAATTGCCGATGGATGCCGCCGTCAAAAAAGCACCCCCAAAACTTGCGTCGCGGACTAAAGCGTTAGCGAAGGAAGCGCCCCGCAAATCGGCATTGCGAAAATCTGCGCCTCGCAAGTCAGCGCCGCTCAAGTCAGCGCCGCGGAGGTTGGCTCGCAATACTGCCCGCTGCAAGTTAGCGCCGGCGAGATTAGCTCCACTCAAGTTGGCTTGAGACAAGTTAGCACCCGCGAGATCCGCTCCCGCTAAGTCTTTGCCGGCTAAATCAGTGCCGACCAACATCAAAATTTTGCCTTTGCGTATGGCTTCGAGGTCATTAGTCATTAGTCAGTTGTCAGTTGTTGGTTGTCAGTTGTTGGTTAACAGTCAACAGTCAACAGTCAACAGTCAACAGTCAACAGTCAACAGTCAACAGTCGAGTTATTTTATAATGCCGGAGCGGCCGAGGTCGTTCGATCGCCCTCCTCCAACCACACGTTAGGCAGTTGGCTCGGGCGAGTTGGTAACTCCATCAAACCCATTTCTGTCAGTCTGACGACGTTGCTGAGAGTTTCCAGCAAAGCCGGATCGAAGCGAGTGCCCGACAGTTCGCGGCACTCTTCCAAAGCTTCGCTCAAACTCAAAGCCGGACGATCGCCACGCGGTTGAGTCAGTTCTTGAAAATAAGCGACCAACCCCAAAATCCGCGAAGTCATCGGTATCGCTTCGGCTCGCAAACCCTCTGGCCTGCCGCTGCCGTCCCAATATTCGAGTTTATGCTTGACAATTTCCGCTACGGGTGCTAATTCCGGCATTGCTTGCAGCAGTTGGGAACCAATGAAACTGCGATCACGCCAAAACGAGAAAGTTGCTTCGTCAAAAGCATCGGGAGTGCGATCGAACACCTCATTCGGGGCCGAAACTAAGCCGACTCGAAATAGCAATCCAGCCAGCCGCAGCCTCCGCAACTGCAAAGCCGGCAAATCCAGCATTTGACCCAAAGTTTCCGACAAAGCCGCCACCTGCAAAGACGCTGTAGGATTTGAGGTATCGCGTTCGTCCACGCGCTGGGCCATTCGCAGAAAAGCTTGAAGTTTGTTAGCGTTCAAATTGCGGCTGACGCGCAAAGCTTGACCTTCCAATTCCCACAACTCGCGGGTTTGGCGGTTAATTGCTACCATTTGCTGCTGAGAACTTTGCAGGTAAGTGACTATCCGCGATACCACGCCACTAATGTCTGCCAAGGGCGGGCCTTTGGTAGCCAGGATTTCGTGGTACATTTCCAGCAAACTGTCGGCCAAGGGAGAGTTGTAATATCGCGTCTGTTCTATAAAAATTTCCGCAGCAGCCGACACCAAAGACTGGTCGAACGACCACAAACCGTAGAACTTTCGTTCTGTATCTACTTCAGGCTTGCCCTCGGGCAAGTATTCCTGGTCTGAAAGTTCGCGACAAAGCACCATTGCTTTGTATGTCGGGGCGAGGATGATTAAATTCCATTCTTGGATTATGGGGTCGTTCTCATCGAGATTTATTAAAGATACATTTTCTAATTGCCCGGTTTTGTGGGTAGCGAAACCGCTGTCGGCTACTGCACCTATGACAACGCGCCGAGAGGCATTAGCAATATCTAGGTAGCGATCGGCTTCCTGTAAATACCATTTACCCTGCTGAAACGTCACCAAAACTAAGGGTTGGAGTTCGCTCTTGTCCCCGCCACTGGTTTGCAAAATGTGGTCTTCTAGGGCGTGACATAGGGCTACTAGGGTGTTTTTGAAGTATACCCCGTAGCTAGAAGGCAGTTTTCCGTCGGGAAGTGTAGCTTGTAGTCTAGCGAGAGTTGATTCTGAATTCATTGCAAAAAGCGGTGCCGGCTCTTACTTATTGTAGCGGGCGATCGAACTTCTCGAAAAGACTTTTGGCAAAAATCCGAGTTTTTGATTTTTCACCGCTTCGCAACCGAGTCAATGTAGAGTGCGCCGAAGAGTACCTGATTAATTTTAGTAATTTTCTGAAAACCCTCTGTCTTTGGCTGAGTTTTTTTTCAGACGATAAACCTGCCGGGAGGAAGACGGTAAATAACTTAGGTATTAACTACTATTTTTTAAACAAGATTATTAGGAATTCTGAGCGTGCTTCAACAAAATAGAAGTTTAGGGGAACAGGCGATCGACAAAGTGGCCGAGATTGCTATTGCTAGCAAATTAGACGAATCCGAAACTTTGTCTGTGACAGTTAACACCGATCCGATTCAGCTCGCGCAGGGTTCAGTAGAGGCCGTTGCCGTGGAGGGCAAAGGATTGGTAATGCAACAAGATTTGCGCGTGAAAGAATTGCAAATCCACGTCAAGGATATTGCTGTAAATCCCCTCACCGCTATGTTTGGCAAAATTGAACTGAACGGGCCTGCCTTCGGTGGCGCGCGCGCAGTTTTAACAGAAAGCGATATCAACCGCGCTTTTAATTCCGAATACATCAGCAGGAAACTGAAAAACTTAAAAATTACTGTTGAGGGGCAACAGCAGACAATAGACGTTAAAACTATTGAGTGCCAATTGCTAGCCGGAAAAATAGCTTTAAATGCTGAGGTATTGGTGCGGGAAACTGCCTCAACAGAAAAAATTTATTTTACAGCAAAACCTCAGATCGCAGCGGACGGTTGGGCAATTTCTCTTCAGGATGTCGAGTATCCTGAAAACAAGGAATTTTCGCCGGAGTTAACTGAAGCTTTGGCGGACAAAGCTGGTGAAGTTTTAAACTTGCGAAATTTTGAAATTGAGGGAATGTCCCTGCGGGTTCAGCAGCTAAATGTGGAAGCTGGTTTGCTGACTTTGCAAGCTGAAGCGAAAGTAGAACAATTCCCTAATTAGGAGGTTCTAGGGTGTGTCAGAAACAAAAAAGCTCTTCAATTCCAGCAACTATTGGAACTGAGGCACCCTACCATTATGCTTTGCTTTGGAAAAAACTCCGCAGTTTATGAAATCCCTCTAAAGTTATAAAAGAGTCGATAGCAACCCGCACCAAAATATCACCGCCGTTAGAGGCAGGCATGGGGAGTTTACTTTTACTCTTAACAAGTGGTAGTAAAAAATCGGAAAAATTTTGTGAAGACTGTAACTGCTTTTTTTAAAAGACTACGTATCGGTCAATTTTTGACTGTATTGATGGCAGGTGTGCTGCTGTTTACCAGCACCGCTTGCAATTCTGGCGATGTTCGAGGTGCTCGGCCTGACAATCCTCCCGTTCAAGCTGGAGGAATGAATAATCCTCACAAGGGTGGCGGTGATGGATACACGAATTATAAAACATCCACCGATCCTAAAGTAAATCAGTCGCCTGCTCAAGCAGAAAAGAATCGGGCTGATTTGTCGCTCGTGGGCGATCGTCTCCTGGCCTCGACTACCGCTGAATCTAATTCCTCAAAACTGCTTTATCCTGGTTCTGCACCGATGGAAACTGACAAGTTCGACCTCGAACTCGGCGGAGATAAAACTCTGTTAGAAGCGCCAGACGGACAGCCGGCTAAGGCTCAACCCGTATTCGACCGCAGCGATCCCGATGCCAATATTTTAGAGAGAGTAGGCGCAGCATTTAAGGATGCTTCTGGTTTCCTAAAAGATAGCGCTGAAGATGCCAAGGAAAGTTCCGTTACGAAACTCAATCCGCTGCAAAAATAAGCTAGCAGAACCAAAAACTATGTAGGGGCTGTCTGAAATTAGCCCCTCCATAAATAATATAATTTCTTGAAACCAGATAAACGCTTGTAGAGCTGCTACCTGCTCTACAAAATTTACACTTTTTATGCTTTTTTGATAGGATGCAGAGCAATATGTTTTACATTTTCGGGGATTTCGGCGGCGAATTCCCAACAGTATTTCTGGTAAATTTCAATCATGTTGAATAAATCTCAAACATATTGAGCAACATGCACTATTTTATGATAAATTAAACTGACTGGGTTGTTAATTTCGTGAGCGACTCCAGCGACTAACTGTGCTAAACTCGACATTTGTTCGGAGTGAATTAGCTGACAATGCCAACGAAAGTTCCGTTACAAAACTTAAATTTTAAAATTATTTTACAGTTCAATAAAAAAACCCAAACACTTTTAGGCGTAAAGAAGGATTGTAATGATGGATAAAATACCCGATCGCTCCCACATGATTGGAAAGCTTTTTATAAAATGACCGAGTTTTTATTACAATAGCGAGAGTTCATTGGCATCAGGGTGGTATTGAATCTTTCTATATCAGAAGTTTTGCCCTGATCTCTCCCGACACATTGGTGTCGCTTGCGAGGGAAAACTTTTTCCTATCGCCCTCCACGATGAGATTGCTGAGTTCATCAGTCAGATTTCAATTGAGCTACAGCTAGGAGATGGTATCGTACTATATACCGATGGTATTCCCGAAGCAAAAGACATTCACAAAAAACAATATGGCGTGGAGCCGATGTGTGAAGTCTTGAGCAAAAACTGGCATTTATCGCCACAAGTAATCAAGCAAGCGGTGATTGACGATGTGCGGCGACATATCGGCCATCAAAAAGTGTTTGATGACATCACATTTTTGGTTTTGAAGCGGAGGGAATTAGGTCTAGAAAAAAAGTAAAGTCACAGCCTCCAGTCACCGCATTGCTTTAGAGCGATCGCAAATACGTCAAAACAATAAACTGATGACAGGAAACGGGAAAAGGGTTGGCGGGGCGATCGCCTTAGCAATCAAATTTACGAAGAGGTGGTGAGATATCTCAAACGCAGCCCCCCAAAAGAGGTTTAATTTCCAGAGAACTCCAAAGCTGTAGTCAACTTCTAAATTTCTATGATTAAATCTATCTAATGATATATTGCATCAATGTAAAGAAAGCGATCGATCGTGGGATGAGCGCTCCCTTTATTGACATTAGTGCTTTCGGTCAATTAAAACTATTCACTCAAAGCCTTTCTACATAGCGTAAGGCGCGCCAAGGCGCACCCTACCGGATCGATTTGCCAGGGTAATTCCTATTCCTCTCAAAGCTTTTTCCGAGCTAAAACAGCTTTATTCTATTTTTTCTTTGACTCAGAAACATCAGCAATCAAATCGTCTTTATCAACTTTGGGTACAAAATCAGGGCGTTCTTTGGATTCCCAACCGGGGGGGCGCTTGGAGTTATACCAGGCGATCGAGCCGATCGTAACTGCAGCAACAAAGCCAACACCAAGAACTGCTATTGGAGCGGTCAAGCTGACACTTGATTCCGGCACTGGCTGCTGCATGAGCAGCTCAATCATTACTCGCTTGATGGGTGCAACAACAACTGCTATGGGAGTGGTCAAGCTGATATCTATCATTAGGCTAAATCCTTATCTACTCTACTTTTACATTATTTTAAGTGCTAAGGACGTTTGGTTGATATATCTGAAGGCTGAAAAATTGGCAGAATTGCGGTCATAATGTTTAGAGCTTGAAAATAGGAGAGCTGGTTTTATGCCGTTGGGGACAATAGCATTGCTGTTGGCTGCTAGTTTCAGCTTGGGTGCTTTACCGCTAACGGGATGGGCAGTGCGAGTGTTTAGCCGCCGAGATTTGAGGGCCCTGGGTACGGGGAATGTGGGCGTGTCTGCTGCTTTCATTCACGGGGGGAAATTAGCGGGAATTGCTGCGGTGTTGGCGGAAATAGCCAGGGGTATTTTGCCGGTTTTGGCGGGGCGATTTTGCTTCCCGGATGCACCTGCGATCGCGATCGCCCTGTTAATTCCTCTAGTTGCGGGCAGATATGTGATCGCCCGAGGTGGAGGCGTGACCAACGCGGTTTGGGGTCTTTTGGTATTTTCGCCGCCGGTGGCTGTATCGTCGGGCCTTTGGGGGCTGCTGGTGTGGGGTTTGGCACAGCGGTGGTGGGGTGAGGGCGATCGGGCGAGACTCTTTGCTTCCCGTTGCGGGTGTCTGTGTACCCCAATCTGGGTTTGGGTGTGGCGACAATCAATGCCCGAATTTTTAGCAGCAGCAGGATTAGCCTTTTTACTCTTCACAATTAGTCTTCGTCAGGGTGATGATATGGCTTTATCTAAATCAGACCAATTGTTTTCTCTTGATGACTCGTTAGATTCTGCAATCTGTGGCGATAAAGCAGCTAAATTGTCTCAACTCAAACGAGCCGGGTTTAATGTACCCTCTGGTTGGATATTATCACAAAAAGCGGGCATCGGGCATCGGGCATCGGGCATCGGGCATCGAGGAAATAGTGATGAATTGTCAATTCCCAATGCTTTCATTCAAAATCTAAAATCCAAAATCCAAAATCGCATAATTGTCCGTTCTTCTGCTGCGGGAGAAGATGGCGATACCAGTTCCGCCGCCGGACAATATCAAACTATTGGCCCTGTTTTCACTGAAGCAGAATTGCTCGATGCAATTAATCGCTGTCGCCAGTCTTATTGGACTTCCGAAGCTGTGGCTTACCGCCGACAGCGACAATTGCCCGACACCCAAATGGCTGTATTAATTCAGCCTTATATTGACAGCGAATTTGCGGGAGTCATGTTCAGTCGCAATCCTTTAGATGGTGGTTCCCAGGTAATTATAGAAGCTTTACCGGGAGGAGCCGAAGCTGTTGTCGGCGGACAATGTACTCCGGTTCATTTAGAAATAGATTTTAGTCAAGCTGAATCATTAGAAAAAAAATTAACTGAACTTCAAAGTAATTCAATTATTGCTCAATCGATTTTAGCAGAATTGGTGAAACAAGCCCAAGCAATTGAAGCATTTTTTCACGGAATCCCGCAGGATATTGAGTGGAGTTGGGACGGTGAAAAAGTTTGGATTTTGCAAAGCCGCCCAATTACTAATTTGCAGCCTTTTTGGACGCGCACTATTGCAGCGGAAGTGATTCCCGGTGCAATTCGCCCCCTAACTTGGTCGATTAACCGGCCCCTGACTTGCGGGGTTTGGGGAGAGATTTTTCAGGTGGTTTTGGGCGATCGCGCGATCGGCTTAAACTTTAATGAAACGGCAACTTTGCTGGGTTCTCACGCCTATTTTAATGCGACTTTGTTGGGCGAAATTTTTCGGATGATGGGATTGCCGGAGCAGGGTTTGGAATTTTTGCTCAGAGGGCAAAAGATGGGCAAGCCGCCTTTGGGGAAGATTTTGCCGAATTTGCCTGGTTTGTGGCGTCTGGTGCAGCGGGAGAGGGCGCTCAATGCAGAATTTAAGGGCGATCGTACTTCTATTTTCCTCCCCGCACTCCAAAGCCTGGAGAAAAAAGAGGGAAGTTCGGCAACGGATTTAACGGAATTGTTGGAGAGAGCGGAGCAAATTCAGGAGTGGCTGAAACCGATTACTTACTACAATATATTAGGGCCGATCGGGCTGGCTATTCGCAAGGCAATTTTTCGCGTTTCCGATGAATGGCTCGACAATGACAGCGCTCCTGAAATTGCTTCTGTACGAGCTTTGCAGCAGTTGGCTCATAAATTGCGGCAAGCTGCTGTTTCGCAGCATGACGAAACTGTTTCAGTCGCAAATTTAGCACAGACATTTGCAGAAACTCCGGCTTTACAAGAAGACTTTGAAAAGTGGCTTGATGTTTACGGATATTTGAGCGAGGTGGGAACGGATATTGCTGTTCCTACTTGGCGAGAACAGCCGGAAATTTACCAAAAACTGCTAATAACTATGGCTCAAAAAGCGGAAACTAATTTAGTCGAAAAGCGGAAATTAGGCTTGACTTTTGGGCAGAAGTGGCGACTAGATAAATGTCAGGCAAGAGCGATCGTCAAAAACGAAATTAGCGAAATTTACGCGCGGTTGTTGGCTCACCTGCGTTGGACTTTTTTGGAGATTGAAGCTTGCGGATTGGCAATGCAGGTGTTTCAGGAAAGCGGGGATATTTTTTATCTGGAATTTGAGGAAATTCAGCAGTGGATTCGCAGCGGTGCGAGTGTTTCGTTTAAGGATACAATTAGGGAAAGGCGCGATCGCCTGCTAGCCGATCGCGATCGCCCGATTCCCCCCGTGGTCTACGGCAATTTGCTGCCAAATTCTCAGACAAGGGCGATCGAACTGGCAACATCGGAAACTAATATCATCCAGGGAATTCCAGCAAGTATTGGTCGTGTCGAAGGCTTTGTCAAGATTTGCCGCACCGCCAGCACGGATTTAGGAGAAAATGCGATCGCAGTAGTCCCTTACACTGATGCAGGTTGGGCACCGCTGCTGTTAGGAGCAACAGCAATTATCGCCGAAGTTGGCGGCCAACTATCTCACGGAGCAATAATCGCTCGCGAGTACAAAATTCCCGCAGTTATGAATATTTCTGAAGCTACCACTCGCTTGCGAGACGGTCAAAAAGTCCGAGTAGATGGGTATCTCGGCACTGTAGAACTGCTCGAATAAACGGAAAGAAAAAGGTAAAAACTTGTTTGTAGGTAGGGAGACGGCAGTGCCGTCTCCCTACAGCTTCATAAACGTGGAATCTGCTGTATCTCCAAGTCCTAGTTTCTTAGACTAAGAAATTCTCGACAACATAGTTCCCCACATTTCTACCCACACTTAAACCATTTACGTTAGCACTCATGAAATGAATGCCTCCGTAAAGGCGACTCATGCCCGATTCGTCGGCCGCTTCGCTGAAGTTTTGAAAGGTTCGCAAAGTGTTGACAGTCCTGTCTCCCCTATCTGCAAAGCCAAAATCTGAACCCAATACAGAGGTCATAACTGCATCTGCTGCACCGCTAAAGGTACTGTGGCCCGACGTGTACTCAGGGAACGGCGGAGTAGTGATCAGCGGAGTCCATAGGGGGTCGGCTGTCGTGTTCGGATTGTTGTCTGTGTCTGCTTGGCGAATAGCTGTCACCGGCCGCCACAAGTTGTACTCATACTTGGCATCCCAGCAGCTAATAGCTGCATCGGCAAGGGCAAAATTTAGCAGGGCGAACAAGCGGGCGCTATCTTCTAAGGATTGGCCGGTGAGAGTCGCGGTTTCTTCGGCGATTTGGTTCCAGTGGCCCGGAGGCGTAAACGTCCCAGCGCCGTTGGCCCAGAATTTGGCGATGGCTGTTTGGTCTGGGGTGCGCGTGAGGCTGTCACTTTTGCCGATTTCTTTGACGTAGTTAACTTCCTCTGCGTACTTGGCGCTGTCAAGGGCGGGCGGGCCGGCCGGGCGGAACTGAGAACCGCTAGTCATGGCAAAGGGAGTAACTTCTGCCCACTGTGGTGCCAGCGCCGCGGCAAGGGCGGGGGGAGTCGGTACCCAACTGCCAAGGTCGGTTTTGGGGGTGTACTGCACTACTTTCGTGATGCCGTCTGTACTCCGCGAACTGATAATTTGGTCGGCAACTTGCTGTCCGAGGGCAATCCCGTCTTGTTTGGCTTTGCCGTCGGTAATTTTGGCTAGAGACGATGCGTATGCTTCGTCAAATGTGGCTGCTTGCGCTGGGTAGAGGTTGACTAAGACGCGGTGGGCGGCCGCGGCGGTGGCTGCTTCTGCTGATGTACCTGCGGGTGGGTCTATTTCCACGAGGTAAGGGGTGTATTTTTTGCTGATTGAGTTAACAGCATCGTAAATGGCTGCGTGAACCATTGCCATGTTGCGGGAGGCGAGGGGAGGCGCAGTGTTGCCTGTCCGCACTGCATTCAGCATGACTCCGTTCCACTCGATGACAGGGTTTGCCGATAGCTGATTTGTGAATTGGTCGCGGCTGATTGTACTGCTGTTGACTCCCGGCAAGACTGCTAAATACTCGCCCGTGAGTTTGTCTTGAATTACGGTGCTGTTGCTGTTGACTCCGGTGCCTTGCTGGATGTTTAAAGCTTCAAAGGTGAGGCCGTCTAGCAATCGAATTTTGTCATTGCCGTTGCCGAAGTCGGCGATGTAGTCGGCGGCAGCTACAGTTGGGCCGCCGCTGCCTTTAGCAATGGCAAAGATATCATCGCCTGTGCCGCCGCTCACGGTATCGCTACCTACGCCCGCATAGATGAGATCGTTGCCGGAATCGCCACTAATTAGATCGCTGCCTTTGCCCCCCCAGAGGATGTCGTCGTCTGCACCACCAACAATCGTATCGTTGCCTTGGTCGCCGCAGATTTTGTCTTTGCCTACATCGCCTTCGAGATAGTCGTCTCCGCTGTTGGCATAAATTATGTCGTTGCCCTCCAAGGCGTTAAATCTGTCTGGTTGGGTGGTTCCTTCAAGATAGTCAAATTTAGGACTAGGGGTGAGGGATGCCATGTTTATTTATTGGATATTTTGATTAAAGCGCAAAGGTTCGTACCATCTGTAGATGCTTAGGTGTGTTTACCCCTTATTTAATAATATTAAACTTTCTGGTTGAGACGTAAACGCCACAACCAAGCTTTATTTAATATTTAACGGGCTTTTTATGAATTTTTGCGCTTTGAATATGCGTAAATATACAGACATTAAAACTGACTAAGATACTGCAAGGTTGCTAATTTTTCACAAAAAAACAGTTTTTTTTATATTTAGAGCAAGATACTTTTTACCAGCATAAAAGGCGCGGATTGTGTAACCGACTAAGTATATATTTATTAAGCACTCCTCAAAGCTGCGATCGGGTCGAGTTTGGCGGCTTGGCGGGCGGGGACAACGCCGAAGAACAGGCCGACTGCACCGGATACGCTGACAGCAAGGGCGATCGCCACGGGTGATATTCCAGCTTGCAAGGGCGTGAAATTACCTACAAGCAAGATACCACCGACACCTACGCAAGTACCGACTATCCCTCCGGCAGCGGATAAAATCACAGCTTCGACAATAAATTGAAATAAGATATCTTGTTGAGATGCGCCGATCGCCTTTCTGAGTCCAATTTCCTGAGTGCGTTCGCTAACGGATACCAGCATAATGTTCATAATGCCAATGCCACCGACTAATAGGGAAATGCTGGCAACAGCAGTTAACATCAGAGTCAAAGCGCCGGAAATGGCCCCCATTCTTGCCATTAAATCCTTCTGATTTCTGACAGTAAAGTCATCTTCGGTAGTAATTTTGTGCCGCAGTCTCAGCAGGTTTTCCACCTGAAATTGCGCCGCATCCATTTGCGATTCATCTTTAATAGAAATATACATCGACGTGACAGCTAAACCGTAGGGAGATTTCCGCCCGACAATGCGGTTTGCCATTGTGGCGATCGGCACAGCGGCGGAATTATCAAAATTCGTACCAAAAGATGTGCCTTTGGGCGCCAATACTCCAATTACTTTGAGGCTGACATTTTGGATACGCACCTGTTCGCCCAAGGGATTTGTATTGCCAAAAAGTTTCTCCGCTAATTCTGAACCGAGAACTACAACTTGATTACTTTGCTTAACATCTAGTTCGGTCAGAAACCGCCCTTTTGCCATTTCAAAGCTTCTGACTTCTAAAAATTCTGGAATCGTACCAAAAATTAGGGCCGAAACATTTTTGTTGCTGTAGCGAACAATCTCTGAACTGTTAAGTTCTGCTGACACGCCTTGAACGGATGGGACTTGAGTTGCGATCGCCTTTGCGTCTGGCAGTACGAGAGTTTGAGGCGCACTTGAGATGGTACTTCGCCTAGCGTTCGGTACTCCCGGCCTCACGATTAATACGTTTGTACCCAGGGATTGAACTTGTCCTGCTACAAATTTTTGAGCTCCTTCTCCAATTCCAATCATGGCAATTACTGAGGCGTTGCCGACAATCATGCCAATCATTGTTAAACTGCTGCGAGTTTTGTTTGCTAGCAGTGTTTGACCTGCCATTTTGACGCTTTCAATAAAATTCATATTTTCTTTAAATGAACAAGAAGGAAGAAGAAAAACAGGCCAATGTCATGGTTTGCTGTGCGTCCAAATCCCAGGTGATTGGGATTGCGACGCACAGCAAACCATGACACACTTAATAATGAATTACTACAGTCAACAGTCAACCGTCAACCGTCAACAAACTGATTAAGCACTTCTCAATGCCACAATCGGGTCTAATTTAGCAGCTTGTTTTGCAGGTACGATGCCGAAAAATAAGCCGATGCTGCCGGAAACACCGACTGCAAGTGCGATCGCCACTGGGGAAACGCTAGCTTGCAGAGGAGTAAAAGCACCTACTAAAAGCACGCCGCCGATACCGAATCCAGTGCCGATCGCCCCGCCTGCCGCCGACAAAATCACAGACTCGATCATAAACTGAATTAAGATATCTTGCTGAGAAGCTCCGATCGCCTTTCTCAATCCTATTTCCTTCGTGCGTTCGGTAACAGAAACCAGCATGATATTCATAATCCCGATGCCGCCCACAAACAGCGAAATTGCTGCCACGAAAGCCAACATCAACGTCAAACCGCCAGTAATGCTGCCCAAAGTTTTCATTAACTCTTTCTGATTTCGGACTGTAAAATCATCTTCTTTAGTGATTTTATGACGCAATCTGAGTAGATTTTCTATTTGGAATTGGGCAGCTTGCATCATAGTTTCATCTTTGATGGCAACCGAAATAAATGTTACTTTTGTACCGTAGGGAGACGAGCGACCTACGATGCGATTTGCCATTGTTGTCAGCGGCAAATAAACATTCATATCTTGATTGTCGCCAAAACTTGAGCCTTTCGCCTGCATGACACCAATCACTTGAAAAGTCGAGTTTTTGATGCGAATGTATTGACCAAGTGGCTGTGTATTTCCAAATAATTGTTCGGCTGCTTCCGATCCTAAAGCAACCACATTTTCTTGTCTTTCTAAATCTAATTTGTTTAAAAAACGACCTTGACCAACATCAAAGCTTCTGACTGTCAGAAATTCTGGGGTAGTTCCGACAATGGAAGATGAGACATTTTTGTTGCGGTAGGTAACGATTTGACTATCATTGAGAGTTGGTGCGACTTCTTGGACAGAAGGAACTTGAGATGCGATCGCCTCTGCATCTTCCACTACTAAAGTCTGGGGCGGAATCACCGGCCGGCTTTGCGCTTCAGGACTGCCGGGAATAATAAATAGCAAGTTTGAACCCAGAGAGTTAACTTGTCCCTCGATAAATGTTTGAGCTCCTTCTCCGATACCGATCATCGAAATGACAGAAGCATTGCCTATGATAATTCCTAACATCGTCAAGGTGCTGCGAAGCTTGTTTGCCATCAAAGTTGTGACAGCCATTTTGACGCTTTCAACAATATCCATAATTCGATTTTAGATTTGGGATTTTAGATTTTAGATTAGGGAATTGGGATTATTGGTGTCAACTTAATATTTAAACCCATAATAAATGTCGCTTGTAGTCGAGTCTCGATCCCCCTAAATCCCCCTTAATAAGGGGGACTTTGAATACTCTTGTCCCCCCCTTATTAAGGGGTTTTAGGGGGGATATCGGGGTTGGAAAACACCCTAGAGCGCTCGATATAAATAATCCCCCATGCCCTATGCCCCATGCCCTATGCCCCATGCCCCATGCCCCATGCCCCATGCCCTATTTCTGATTCTTGATAATATCCTCCAGCTTTTTACCTTGAGGAAGTTCGGTAAAAACGCGATCTCCCGCTTTCGCACCCTCCAAAATCTGAATTTTGTTACCAATAGTCGAGCCAACGGTAACAGGTTTAAACTTCGGCTGTTGTTTCTCATCAGGAACCAGCACACCCGTTTGGCCTTTATTAGTCACAATTGCCACCGTCGGCACAACTAAAGCATTGCTCAACTTTTGACCGACAAATCTCAAATCTACATTCATCCCCGATTGCAGCGACTCTTTACCCGTATCGATCGCAACTCGCACTTGAAATAGCGTCACATCCCGTTCCTTAACAGCTTCCGGCGCAATTAACTTAACGCGGCCTTTAAACACTTTATCTGGATAAGCATCGGCGACTATTTCAACTTCTTGACCGGGTTTAATTTGACTGATATCAGCCTCCGGGACTTTCGCCAAAACTTCCACATCTCTAGCCAAAGCGACAATCGATGTCGAAGTTGCCGAAGTAGCTTCCGAGGCCGAAGTTGCCGGAGTTACAAAAGCTCCTTGGATGGCGTATCTTTGGGTAATAATTCCAGCAAAAGGAGCGCGAACTTTCGTATCTTCTAACTGCACTTCTTGAAAGCGGACTTGAGCTTGAGCTTCCTCTAATTCAGCTTGAGCTTGAGCTATTTCTTCCGGGCGAGAACCATTTTCTTGTGCTGCCAATTGGCTTTTTGCTTCAGCAACTGCTGCTTCGGCTTTGGCGATTTCTTCTGGACGGTTGCCGTTTTCTACTTGCGCTAATTTGCTTTTAGCTTCGGCAACTTCTGCTTCGGCTTTGGCAATTTCTTCGGATCGCGTGCCGTTTTGCAATTGGTTCAATGCTTGCTGCTCGACTTGCACAGCAGCTTGCAGTTGCTGAATTTGCGACAGCCGATTTTCTTGCAGTTGTTGCAGGCGTCTTTGAGATTCTATTAATTTAGCTTGGGCTGTACGATTTTCTTTAATTAATTCATCCAGTTTATCTTTAGCAAGAGCACCTTCTTCCACTAGCGGCCGATTGCGTTCCACCCGTTGAGCGGTTAGTTCGGCTTGGGCTTTACTCGAGTCAATTTGCGTTTGTGCTTGGGCAATTTCTTGTTTGACACTGCCGGTTTGAGCGTCTGCTAAACGAGCTTGAGCTTGGGCTAAACGAGCTCGCGCTTGGCTGACTTCTTCAACGCGGCTGCCGGCTCGCAGTCGCTGCAAGCCAGCTTGAGTTTGCTGCAAGCGGGCTCTGGCTCCTGCAACTTCTTCAACGCGGCTGCCGGCTTGGGCTTGCGCGAGACTGGCCTCGGCTTGATCTAAGCGCGCTCGGGCGCTGGCGATGTCTTCCGATCGATTCCCGGCTTCGATTTTTGCGAGTTTGGCTCGCACGCTGGCTTCGCGGGCTTTAGCTTGAGCTAGTTGAGCTTCTACATCGCGGCTTTCCATGCGAGCAACGATTTGTCCTGCTTCGACTTTATCGCCCTGTTCGACAAATAATTCTGCGATCCTGCCGGAGCCTTTGGGGCTGAGATTCACGCGCTGTACGGGCTGCACCGTCCCGCTGGACGTGATCCGCACCGTGAGGTCTTGCGCTTCCACCGGCACTGTCATAGTTGCGATCGCATCTACTTTGGGCTGCGATCGACTTTTTGCTACATATATAGTGGTCGGTACAGCTAGCAACCCGGCTGCAACCAACCCAATCGCCCACCGCTGCGGTTTGCGCGCGGGTTTCTTCGGAGACTGCTTTTGGGCGGTTTTATTATCTGCAATTTTGGTCTCTGCGGCCTTGGTGTCTAGAGTCTGAGAATCTTCCACTTTGACCTGAGCAGTTTCCTTTTTAGGGCTAACGATCATACCGACTCACCTAATTTAATCTCAGGATTACCTTAAAGGTAAAATTTTTGCTGATGCTTGGCATCGTCTTTCAGACTCATCCGATCGGGTGAATTTAAAAAAGTTCCCCAACCAGCACCTGTAAACAATTATAGCTAATCTTTGCAAGTTATTAAAAAATGTTAAGTTTTTTCAGCCTAAAGAGGTGGGATCAAACAGAATCGCTTCCGGTTGCTGCCAAAAAAAAATGTATTTTAGCAAAAAATATGATTTTTGGGATCTAGGAGCGCGCTCCTCACCAGCAAGAAAAGCCGATCTGGCAGCGGGCGATCGACCGTCACTAGGTAATTGCGGACTCGTGATAGCGATCGCAGCGGGATCTGCCAGTCCTAAGCTCGTAACGATACAGTATGGACACACTTAATTCTCATAAACCCAGTTTCACGGATAGCGGTGCGTAAGTCCTGAATACATATCCGCCCTGTGTCCACAACAGGTTAAAATATTTTTCAAATTCGTTAAAAATGGACAAAAAAAACAATGAATCGTCCTCAAAGCGTTACTGTTTTGGCAATATTGCAGCTAATTAGCGGCGTCTTCAGCCTCCTTGACGGCTTGTTCATCTTACTTTTTGCTGGCATTTTTGGCGGTCTTGGTGCGGCTTTCGGCGGGGCAAAAGTTGGCACGGTAATCGGTGGTTTCATTGCAATTTTTGCTGCGATAAGTTTTATTTTAGGCCTCCTCTCCTTACTCTTAACTTGGGGTTTGTTTCAACTCAAAAATTGGGCATGGACGGGAACGTTAATTGTCCATATCCTTGCCACCCTCACGCAAATTGTCAAAATGTTGGGCAGCGGCGGTACAGCAGTCAATTTTTTAACTCTGGGTTTTGCAGTGGCTAGCATTTACTACCTGCTGCGGCCGGATGTTAAACAAGCATTTCGTGTCTGATTTCCTTTTCATTAACGGTACTGAATTCTCGGATCGAAAAAAGCATAGGAAATATCAACCGCCAGATTAATCAGTACAAAAGTCACAGCCACAAAAATTACTCCTCCTTGGACAATTGGGTAATCCCGCGTCAGAATACCGCTATAAATCCAAGAACCAATTCCCGGCCACGAGAAAATCGTTTCAGTCAGAATAGCGCCACCTAAAAGAGTGCCGAACTGCAAACCGATAGTTGTGACGATCGGTAAAAACGCATTTTTCAAAGCGTGTTTCAAAATCACCCAATATTCCGGCAATCCCTTAGCCCTTGCAGTGCGGATGTAATCTTGAGAAAGCACTTCCAGCATCGCAGAACGAGTGATGCGAGCTATAATAGCCAGAGGAATAGTTCCTAAAGTCAAAGCTGGAAGGATTAAATGGGCGATCGCATCCCGCAAAGCCGCTAAATTCCACCTCAGCAAAGAATCCAAAATATAAACACCCGTAATCGACTTAAAACCAAACCCCAAATCTACACTAATCCGCCCGCTAGGAGGCAGCCATTTCAGATAAACAGCAAACAAATAAATCAATATCAATCCCAACCAATACACTGGCAAAGATACGCCAATTAACGAACCACTCATCGCGAGATTGTCCAGCCAGCTATTTTTCCGAACAGCCGCCAAAATTCCCGCCGGAATTCCGATAACAAGTGCCACCAACATCGCCACCACAGACAGTTCAAAAGTAGCAGGCCAGCGAATTCTAATTTCATCAATTATCGGAATACCGCTAATAATGCTATTTCCCAAATCAAAGCGGATCAAACTCCATAAAAAAGCCAAATATTGCAAAGGCAAAGGCTGATTCAAACCTAATCTCGCTCTCAAAATTTCCACCTGTTCGGGAGTTCCCCGTTCTCCCAAAAGCACTGTAGCTGGGTCTCCCGGTATCAAATGCAAAAAGATAAATACTAGCAGAGTGATTCCGAAAAGGACTGGCAATAGTCCCAGCAAACGTTTAGCAATATATTGAAACATCAGTTGAGCTCATTCACCTTGCAAATTTGCCAAAATCCGATCGACCGTTTCTTCTACCGTTAGATGGGTTGAATCCAGCCAGTAGCCAAGGCGAGGAGTTTCGGTACGGAGAATGCGATCGAAGGCATAAACCATTGTTTCGTTGGCATATCCGGTTTTCGTTCTGGCTGCATCCCGTGCAGCCAGAACTTCTGCATTGGGACACAGAACGATCGCGGACAACGGCACATCGTGGAAAGTGGCAAGTACCTCAGCCAGTGCCGAACCAATGATGATGTCTTGATAAACGACCGTAAAACCAGCCTGGAGGTAGTGTCGCGCTGCCATTGCTGCCAGGTGATACCGCAGTTGAAGCTGCTGATATGCCTCTGCTGACAAATTTAACGCCATTTCCGCCTGTCCATTCACAATCATGCGACGAAAGATATCGCCGCGAAGGTGGACACTTTTGGGCAACCGTTCGGCAAGTGATTGGGCCACACTTGATTTTCCGGCAGCCATGTTCCCGGTAATCAAAATAATTTGTGGCTGATGATTTGCAGGTTGCTGATTGCTCTCCATACCGTTTGTTAAGGTAAATTCATGTAAAGTATGATAACCCCGGAGAGGTGTCTCGATCTAAACTCTCAATTTTTGCTCATTTCCTCAAAAGACTCAGAACCCAAAGGACTCGGAATCCAACCTTGAATATTCTTGCGTTTCCCTAAAAGCGGCTGCGAATGTACGATCGGCAAACGCACAGCTTCCTCGTACAAAATCTCGCTAACTTCCGCATAAATTTTCGCCCTAGCTGCTTTATCCCCACTCGCCCTCCCCCGATCCAAAAGTTCCAGAACTTTCGGATTTTTCCAATTTCCCAAATCTCCCGTGGAACCAGGCCCGAAGTGAGGATAATAAAAATTGTCTGGATCGCCATAATCTCCAGTCCAACCCATCATAAAAGCTTGAAAGCCGGGAGGTTTGAGCCGATCGGCTAAATAAGCAGACCAATCCTTTGTCAGCAATTTTACCCGAATCCCGATCGCGCTCAAATCCGCCGCCAAAGCCTCAGCGATCGGCTTCGGCGTGGGAAAATAGGGACGGCTGACGGGCATATACCACAAATCCAAATCAAAACCGTTCGGATAACCGGCTTTTGCGAGAATTGCTTTAGCTTGCTGCGGGTTAAATTCATAATCTTTAACTCGATCGGACGCCGCCCAATTCAGGGCAGGCGGGATAAATTGCGAATCATGTTTTCCGAGTTCTCCCCAGAAAGCTTGGACTATTGCTGGCTTGTTAATTGTTTGGGCGATCGCCCGCCTGACTTCGGGTTTTGACAAAGGTTCGTAACTCGGATTTAACGCTAAATAACCGACATTAAAAGAAGGTCGCACAACAGCTTCTAAATTAGGATCTCCCTGAACCTCTTTCAGTTGATCCGGCGTTAAATCCACAGTAAAATCAAGTTGACCAGCTCGCAACTGAGCCAGTCTCGCCGCCGGATCGTCAACAAAACGAATTACCAATTGATTGACTTTTGGCGTGCCAGTTTTCCAATAATTCGGATTTTTCTCTAAAACAATGCGATCGCCCGATCGCCATTCCTTAAACACAAAAGGCCCCGTACCCACCGCCAGCGACCCCGGAGTGCCGTAGTTAGCACCCGCTTTTTTCACCGCCGTCGGACTCGCCATCCCGAAATAACCAGACCCAATCGCCGAGGGAAAAGCAGCAAAAGGTTGATTTAAAACAAACTTAATTGTAAACTTATCAACAACTGCCACATCTTTTACCAGGGAATTTTTATCTCCCTTAAAACCACCAAAAAAATTCTTCCAAATTGGATAAGTTTTGCCAGATTCTCGATAACCGTTAGGATTGTTCGCATCCCACCAGCGATCCACATTAAACTTTACAGATTCCGCATCAAAATCCGTACCGTCGTGAAACTTTACCCCCGAACGCAACTTAAAAGTCCAAGTTTTACCATCTTTAGAACTTGACCATTCAGTAGCCAGACTCGGTTCAAGTTCCACAGTTCCCGGTTTAAAATCAGTCAAGCGATTGTAAATTTGGTCGATAACAATCACCGAATTACCATCAGTAATATTTCCCGGTTCCAGATTGACCGGCTGCCCCCCCGCACCGTAAACCAAAGCCCCGGCCGGAACCGCAGCAGGAGTTGTCCGAGTTGGAGAATTATTGCTAACCGTGTTTGAGGGCGTGCCGCAATTTGATAAAATTACAGCCATCCCAAAAACTAGACTTAATAAAACTAAACGCCAGGGTTTTAACAATCTCATTTCCATCGCTCCGGTTTAATAGAAAATTGTACTCATATCAATAAATTTCTAATGTGCTCTTTCTCTCACCTCTGTAGTTTCTGCCTTCTCGGCAGTTCATTTAGTAAATTCTATATTAAAAGCTAATCTCAACTAACAAACCAAATATAGCAGCCTGATGATATCATGCCGGAGGGAAAAATCTCAACCCACACCTTTACATTAGACGACGCAAGCAGCATGAAAGCTAACTTTGGCGCCCCAGCTAGAGCGGTCATTCGGTTTTCGGTTTTAGATTTTAGATTTTAGATTTTAGATTTACTCCATGAATCTGGGGGGATAATCTCATATTTGTAAAAACACTTGTTATGGCTCGTTTCTTCTTCCTCTTTCCTTCTGCCTCCTGCCTCAAAACTCCACTTTCTAGCTTAGCTGCTTTCATTGAGATGCTTCCAATCTGGGAGCTTGAACTAATAAATCGCAGAGTGCGTAAGCACCCTGCGATTCACTCAAAACTACTCGTCAATTACTGCGGTTTTTGACCGTTTTGCATCCGGTTTTTAGCATTTTGCCGGCGCTGCTGCATCATTTGAGCTAATTGGCTGCGCTGTTCGGCAGTGAGCACTTCTCGCATTGCGAGTGTAATTTCAAATTGCACCTCTTCAAACTGCTGTCTCAATCCCATTATTTGACGGTGTTTTTCACGGATTTCGCTGGCATTTGCTGTGCCGGACATCATCGTGTCCAATTCTTGTCTGGCTTGGCGGACTGCTTGCATCCGCTGGGAAACTTGGTCTTTGTAGCGATCGCGAACTGCCTGCATTTGCTGCTTTTGGTCTGCGCTTAAATTAAGTTTCTCGAACATCCCACCTTCCCTGCCACCTGGTCGATTGGGACGCTGATTTTGTGCAAGTGTTTGGGGTTCTAGGGGATTAGGAACTGCTATTGCTGCTGCTGTGCTACCGAGAGTCAGCATTAAAACGGCTAGGGCAGAAATACGACGAATTGACATGAAGATTGCCTCTTTGATATTACTTATTTGTTGGCGGTTCACTGTCAGCACCCTGGCTGAAAGTCAACCAGTCTGTTTGTGAGCGATCGGTCATATTTTCTTGGGGAGAATCATGCAGTACGCCCTCCCAGTTAGTAACTAAAAATGCTTCTAACTGAGCTGTTTCCTTATCTGGCAATTGTGCAGTCTCAAACGGACGGTAGCCCGACCAAAAAACTAGCAGGGTAGCAGCAATCGCAGACGATAAAGCCCACTTAGAAACAGAGGATATTTTTAACCTGTCATCAGACTTAGCTGAGGCACTGGCTCGCGTTTTTTGGCGGTGGGTTTCATGGAAAACACTCGCCTGATTACTTTCGATGGCTGCTAGAATTTTTTGCTCTAAATCTGGTACAGCTTCAGGAATATTGGGGCGATGTCGCTTCAAGAAATTAACTAACTCTTGGTCGCTGCTTGGGTTATTCATAGCTCGCTGACACCTTCTTTTTGCAAAAATTGCCGCACAGCATTTCGGGCATAAAACACGCGAGATTTGACGGTTCCTGCAGGCAGTCCCAAAATTTGGGCTACTTCTTTTTGCGGGATGTCTTCTAAGTCGTGCAGCACCAAAACGCTGCGGTGTTCAAAGCTCAATTGATCCAGTCCCCGCTGCACTAAATCTTGATAGTGCAACTGCATCAAGTCCGATGTGTTATCTTTGACAATAACCCGATCCATTGTTTCTTGATTTTTGAGTTGGGAGTCAAAAGAATGCTGTTTAGCAAATGCTTGTCTTTGGTCGGAAGCCACATTCCAAGTGATTCGATAAAGCCAAGTAGAAAAGTTTTCCTGGTGCTTGAGTTTGGGCAATCCTTTCCACACTCGCAGAAATACTTCTTGTGCTAAATCGTCAAGAAGTGACGGGCCGCAGAGTTGGTAAAGGGTTGACCTGACTTTGTGTTGGTAGCGTTTGTAAAGGTAGCGAAAGCAAGTGCGATCGCCCTTTAGACACTCAGCAACTAAGTCGGAGTCGGAACAGTCATCGGTTAAAACATTGGCTGGCACACCTAACACCTGTGAAGTCTCCCTCACCAGTTCGTTATCTGAAGTGTTTAGACAGGACAGCTCTAAAAAAGGTTCAAATTATTTAAAATATTATTTTGAGCATTAATCCGTCTGGGGCGGAAAACTGCACCAAGGTCAGTAACAGGCTTTCCGGCCTCTTCCAAAACCAATACAGCAGATTGTGGGTCGTGGGTCTGAACAAGTTCTCCGACCCGTTCTACAAAAATTTAATTTTTTTGTGGGGCGTATGGTTGGCTGTGGCGGCAAGTCCCAAATATAAATTCTAACTATTTACAGCTTTTTTCCAATAAGTATAAGTTTCTAAACCAATACTTTCTTTGTCTTCATTATAAATCTCATCTAAACACTTGAAAAGAGCTAAAGCGTAATTTTTCAATCCCAACTCGGTCAAACTTGTAAGAATCCTAGTCAGCCGCAAGTAATTGTGATTAAATTTTTCAATCCACTCTCTTTTTCTTGAGAAATATTCGGCGGATTTGGCAATTACAATTTCTGCGTTGTCCCCTTCGTGGCATTCCAATCCGTAAAACGCCAGCATGACTTTGAACGAATGGAGTAAGCGATTTGTCAACTCTTCACTTGTTCTAAAAGCTTGAATCACATCATTATTTAAAGTAGGAGCAGTGGAATTAAAGCGACTCTTTTCCCTCAGCGGAAACAGCCATTGAATGTAATTATGCACAGATTCCAGCTTCTGGTAATCCCACGACCAAATATTCTCGATCGCCCGACCTTGTGAATCAGGCTGCTGACCGAGATAGAATGCTAAAATTTTGTTTTGTTTGGTTAAATCACTCATTAATCTGCTATACAAAACATCAAAACAATGATATTCAGTCGGTTAAAAGCGACTTTAGCTATTAGCCAGGGGTTTAAACCCCTGGCTGCTTCCCCCGCTTTACCGCAAAGTAACAAACTCTTCAGCAGTCGATGGGTGAATGCCAATAGTCGCGTCGAAGTCTTTCTTCGTAGCTCCCATATTAACAGCGATCGCCATTCCTTGAATGATCTCGCCCGCGTCTTTCCCCACCATGTGCACGCCCAAAACTCTGTCAGTATTAGTCTCAACAATTAACTTGACAAAAGTTTTCTCGTCTGCACCTGTCAAAGCGTGAAACATCGGTCGAAACTTGGCTGTGTAGCACTTAATTGAGTCGGGAAACTTTGCTCTAGCCTGCACTTCGTTTAAGCCGACTGTAGCAGCTTCCGGCTGGGAAAATACCGCTGACGGCACATTTTCGTGAGTGATTGCTCTCGGATTGTTGCCAAATTCAGTATCTGCAAAAGCGCGTCCTTCGGCGATCGCAATTGGCGTTAAATTGATGCGGTTGGTGCAATCTCCCACTGCAAAAATGTGCGGCTGACTGGTGCGGCTGTCTTTGGTAACTGCGATCGCACCTTTATCTGTTTCTACTCCCGCATTTTCTAAACCCAATTTTTCTAAATTAGGCTGACGCCCGGTAGCGCACAACAGCGCGTCTACTATTAGCGTTCCTTCGGATGTCCCCGACAGAGTTAATTTTAAGCCTTCTGGGGTTTTCTCAATGTGGTTGATCGAGCTTTCTGTCAAAATGTTTATTCCGTGCTTAATCATGCCTTCTTGCACGTTGGTGCGAATTTCTGTGTCAAATTCGTTCAAAATTAAGTCGCGGCGGATGATTTGAGTTACTTGGCTCCCCAATCCGTTCATAATGCAAGCAAATTCGACGCCGATGTAGCCGCCGCCCCAAATTGCCAGCCGTTTTGGCTGCTCTTTTAGGAGGAATATTTCGCGAGAGGTAATCGCGTGTTCGATGCCGACAATTGGGACTCTTTGCGCTTCTCCGCCGACTGCAATTAAGATTTTGGCTGCGGTAAATTTCTTGTCACCAACTTCGACGGTGTGGGGATCAATAAATTTGGCGTATCCTGAGATTAATTCGACTCCGGCTTTTTCGAGGAAGCTGATGTGCAGTTTGCTCAGCCGCCGCACTTCTGCGTCTACGGTGGTGATGAGTTTTTCCCAATCAAAGCTGCTTTCTACTGGACTCCAACCGTAGCCCACCGCATCTTCATAAAGGTGCGAAAATGTTGAGGCGTACACCATGAGTTTTTTGGGGACACAGCCGCGAATTACGCAGGTTCCGCCTACTAAGTCATTTTCGGCGATCGCCACTTTTGCGCCGTAGGATGCTGCTCGCTTGGAGCTCGCCAATCCGCCGGAACCCGCACCTATCACAAACAAGTCGTAGTCGTATGTCATAATTGTCTGTACCTTTTTATCGCCAACTTACCAATTTTACGCTTTACTTTTCTTAATGATATCTCAAAAATTTTTTGTTTTTTTTGGGGTCAACTACTTTACTTTTTGCCCTTAACCAGGTATTATTAAATAATAGAAATCTGTGCGTTAATATAAAATTGCTTACACTCCCATTATTAGACTATAACACAAGCGAACGACAAGAAACATATAAAAATGTAACTATTTTGCAACCGCCACCAACAAGGAAAGAGCTAATTGTCGATCGCTCGTTATAGCCGAGTCGAACTCCGGTAAATCCCTGTAAAAAAGCGAAACTTTGATGATATTCCCGATTTTTAAGGGGTAGTAGGGGGCAACAATCAGGCGGGCTCAGGGCTAATCGCAGCGCAGCGACAGAAAACTGATACTACCCTAACCTATCGGAGCAATCACGGGAGATTACTCTACTGTTTTTGATAATTTCATAAATCCTTGATAATTGCTATATTATAAACATAAATTTATTCTAGGGCTAGCTGTATGATTGATTGGCTGGTACTCTGGGGAGTGACGCAAGGAGTCGGCATTCTCGTCAAACCCATCTTAGAAGAGTTGGCAGTAGATGGCGCGAAGGAGTTTGCTAAAGATGTTTTTTATTCCGTGAAAAACGTCATATTTAGCGAAAAAGACCCGCGAAAAGTCGCAGCGGGCAAAGCGATCAAAAAGTTTTTGGATTTGGTGGAACAGCAGTTGAAAATTGGCGGACTTTCCCCAGAGAAAAGAAAGCTGTATATTAAAGATGTTAAACAGTTTATCAATAACAAGTCTGTTAAGGAAATTTTGGGCAAGGCTTTTGAGAGCGCTCGCAAATCTCTCGATGCAAAACTTCTCGAACAAACTTGGACTCAACTAAATTTAACTTCTTTGCCGCCAAGATTTAAATGGCAAACCATCGCTAATCAGTATCTCGCAGAAGTTCAAGAAATTCTCTTTGACTCAAAAGAGTTGCGCGATATCTTGAATGCTCAAAATCTCGATAGCATTCAGAAACATACTCAAGAAACGGCGGGGATTATTCCCGATTTTGACTTGAGGCAATATCAAGAAGCTTTGTGCGAGCGTTACAGCAATCTCAATTTAAGCAGCGTCGAGCCCAATACCTACTATTATCGGGAAAAGCTGAAGGTTTGGGAAATCTTTATTTTCCAAGATGTGCGCTCGATTTACGAATCCTTTGTGCCGCAAGCTTACGAAATTCCTAAAGAACATCAACGGCGGCTGCAAGACAGCAATCAATTAGACGCGCTCGATATAGAAAATTTAGAGAAATATCGGCGCGGTTATTTTTCTCAGCCGATCGTATCCGTGTTAGATGTTATCAATAACAAGCAAAAGTATCCCTACATTGTTATTTTAGGCGATCCGGGTTCTGGCAAGTCTACTCTATTACAATATTTAGCCTTAAACTGGGCGATCTCGCCCTTAAATAGCGTGACATCTCTGCCGATTCCGCTGCTAATAGAATTGCGGACTTACATTCGCAGCGGGGAATCAGGACATTGCAAGAATTTCCTGGAATTTTTTCATCAAAGTCCGGGCTCAATTTGTCACTTGAATCAGCATCAATTGCAGGAACAGCTTAAAGCAGGCGACGCTGTGGTGATGTTCGACGGGTTAGATGAAATTTTCGAGACCGGGAAACGAGATGATGTAATTACGGCGATTCATCGGTTTACCAATGAGTATCCCCGCGTGCGAGCGATTGTCACGTCTCGGATTATTGGTTACAAACCTCAACGGTTGCAAGATGCAGGGTTTCATCACTTTATTCTCCAAGATTTGAACGCGGAACAAATTCAGGATTTTCTTCGCCGCTGGCACGAATTAACTTTTACTGATGCTGTGGAAAAAGCGCGAATTCGCGATCGCATGGAAAGAGCATTAGCGTATTCATCAACGATTCGAGATTTAGCGGGTAATCCGTTATTGTTGACGATTATGGTGATTTTAAATCGCGCACAAGAATTGCCTAGAGACAGGGCGGAACTTTACAATCAAGCTTCGCGGGTATTGCTTTATCAATGGGATGTGGAAAGGTCGTTAGTAGAGGATAGCAGGCTCGATCCGAAAACCATTCATGCTAAAGATAAGCAAGAAATGCTGCGGCGAGTCGCTTACAAAATGCAAGCAGCACCTGAAGGGTTGGCTGGCAATATTATTAGTGCGGAAGATTTGGAGGAGATCCTGACAGCATATCTGAAGAATAAAGATTTCGATCGACCGAAAGAGCGGGCAAAGTTGATAATTAACCAACTGCGAACTCGCAACTTTATTTTATGTTATTTGGGTGCGGATAGTTACGGATTTGTCCATCGAAGTTTTTTGGAATATTTCTGTGCGTCGGAGGTTGTCTATCGATTTGAAAAAAAGCGCAAACTTTCTTTAGAAGAGTTAAAAATAGAAATTTTTGGCAAGCACTGGGATGATGAATCTTGGCAGGAAGTTTTATGCTTGATTGCGGGATTGATAGATGGACAGTTTACAGGGAAATTGATTGAGTTTCTGATGCTGCAGGATGGGGAAGCCCAAAAGTTCCGCAATCTGTTTTTGGCGGCGAAGTGTTTGGATGAGGTGAAGGATAGAAAGGTGATTGCTGCGGTTGAGAGTCAATTGCTGGAACGCTTAAAAAAGTTAACAAAGTATGACCTCAATCACTATCGTTTTCGTTATACAAAAAATATCAATCTAGTTAGAAAAATTCGCACTCAAGCAGTAGCAGCAGTAACAGCAACTTGGAAAGATGACCCGGAAACCTTACCTTGGCTCAAACAACGCGCTCAATCAGACCATAATTGCGATGTGCGACGTGCAGCAGTCCAAGAAATAGCACGGGGGTGGAAAGATGACCCCGAAACCTTACCTCTACTCAAACAATTCGCTCAATCACATGATGATTCAGATGTGCGCTCTTCAGTAGTCCAAGAATTAGCACGGGGGTGGAAAGATAACCCCGAAACCTTACCTATCCTCAAACAATGCGCTCAATGTGACGATAATTCGGATGTGCGCTATTCAGCAGTCCAAGAATTAGTACGGGGGTGGAAAGATGATCCCGAAACCTTACCTTGGCTCAAACAACGCGCTCAATCAGACGATAATTGGGATGTGCGACGTGCAGCAGTCGAAGAAATAGCACGGGGGTGGAAAGATGATCCCGAAATCTTACCTTGGCTCAAACAACGCGCTCAATCAGACGATAATTGGCATGTGCGATATGCAGCAGTCCAAGAATTAGCACGGGGGTGGAAAGATGACCCCGAAACCTTACTTATCCTCAAACAACGCGCTCAATCAGACGATAATCGGCCTGTGCGATATGCAGCAGTCCAAGAATTAGTACGAGGGTGGAAAGATGACCCCGAAACCTTACCTCTCCTCAAACAACGCGCTCAATCAGACGATAATCCGCCTGTGCGATATGTAGCAGTCCAAGAATTAGTGCGGGGGTGGAAAGATGACCCCGAAACCTTACTTATCCTCAAACAACGTGCTCAATCTGACGATAATTCAAATGTGCGACGTGCAGCAGTCCAAGAATTAGCACGGGGGTGGAAAGATGACCCCGAAACCTTACCTCTACTTAAACAATTCGCTCAATCAGATGATGATTCAGATGTGCGCTCTTCAGTAGTCCAAGAATTAGCACGGGGGTGGAAAGATAACCCCGAAACCTTACCTATCCTCAAACAATGCGCTCAATCTGACGATAATTCAAATGTGCGACGTGCAGTAGTCCAAGAATTAGCACGGGGGTGGAAAGATGACCCCGAAACCTTACCTATCCTCAAACAATGCGCTCAATCTGACGAGGATTCGGATGTGCGACGTGCAGCATTCCAAGAATTGGCACGGGGGTGGAAAGATGAACCAGAGATATTTGAATGGTTGTGCGATATAGCTATCAATCATCCTTTTGAACGCAAGTCCAAATTCCAAAATAATCCCAGACAAACAGCACTTAAAATTCTGCTCAAGCAATACCCCGAGCGCTCAAAAACTTTAGAAATACTTCGCGATCGATTTGCCAACGCTCCAGATGGACAACTCTCCCTGTTTCCCAAGGAAAAGTTGAGCGAATTAGATAAGCTGTGAGAGAAACACAAAAAGCAGAAAGAAAATATGACTGTAGCTACTAATATCCCCAAAGCTTATGCAGAAATAATTAATTTTTTTTCGACGGCCACACTTCCCACAGCATTATCAACTTTCAACTCTCGGAGGAAGCAAAAGAGCATATCCTCGACCTAATTTATGCCCACAATAATCAAGGCTTGACCCGCGCTGGAAAAAGCAAATTAGATAACTATCTAGTGCTAGAACATCAGATGACTCTCATCAAACAACTCACAAACACGTCCTTAAAGATTTAGTTTTTTTATATCTCGTCAATTAGCGTCCAAACGATCGCCCTCCCACCCGCCAAAACCGATAAGAAGTGTTAAGTTAGTAGTTAGTTGTGTCGATCGCACAGAAAAAAAATGCCTGAACTACAAACCGATACATACCAAGACCTCGACCCGCAAGTCCTCTCAAAGCCCGTTGTTGTCGGTCTGGAAGAGGTAACGAAAGTTTACGGGATTGGCGACCTGGAAGTTCGCGCCTTAAACGGCGTCAGCTTGACGGTAAGACAAGGAGAATATTGCTCGATTATGGGCGCGTCGGGTTCCGGCAAATCTACAGCTATGAATATTATCGGCTGTCTCGATCGACCTACGAGCGGCAGTTACTACTTAGACGGCGTAGATGTCGCCCAAATGCCCGAATCAGAATTAGCCGGAATTCGCAATTTAAAATTAGGTTTTGTCTTCCAACAATTTCACCTATTGCCTCAACTGACAGCATTAGAAAATGTCATGTTACCGATGGTTTATGCCGGCATTCCCGCAGCAGAAAGACGCGAACGGGGAGTAGAGGCTTTAACAAAAGTAGGCCTGGAAAGTCGCCTGCAAAACAGACCGAATCAACTATCAGGAGGACAGCAGCAGCGGGTAGCTATCGCCAGGGCTATTGTCAACCGTCCCGTGTTGTTGCTGGCTGACGAACCTACAGGTGCATTGGATACAAAAACTACTCAAGAAGTAATGGATATTTTTACAGAATTCAATGAAAATGGCATGACTGTTGTTATGGTAACGCACGAACCCGAAGTGGCGCGCCAAACTCGCCGCGTTGTCTGGTTCCGCGACGGTAAAGTTATTCACAACAATCTCAACCCCGAAGAGCTTTCACACGCTGTATTTTAGTATAAGAGTCCGCGAAAAGCGAAAAGAAAATTGGGCGATTGAAATCGCTTCTAGACAAACGAAGTCCGCCTACGCGGACTGAAGAATTAAGAGAGTATCAGTCCTATGCAAGAGGACTTTAGCTATTAGACAGGGGTTTTCAACCCCTGGCGGACTAATAGACAAAACACCCGATATCTGCTTAATGAAAAGCACTCGGAAAAGCTTCCCAAACTCGATCGACAAAATCTCTAAGTTGCCGAGATGCGATCGCACCATCCTTTTTCTCAGCATCCAGAGAGTGCAACTCCGTCAATAGTGAAATTACCTCAGTATCTAAAGCCGCCCGAAACAAGCTCAGCGGCCAAAGCAAATCAGCACCATCTCGCAAATCGGATAAAGTGTATTCTGT
Source organism: Microcoleus sp. Pol17C6 (assembly GCF_036701145.1). Taxonomy (NCBI): domain Bacteria; kingdom Bacillati; phylum Cyanobacteriota; class Cyanophyceae; order Oscillatoriales; family Microcoleaceae; genus Microcoleus; species Microcoleus sp. Pol17C6. The sequence goes on along the minus strand of NZ_JAUBQH010000004.1, from coordinate 151,556 downwards.
CGGTGAATCCTTCCCCGACACCGATACAACTAACATCAAAGGGCGCACCCAACAAACTTGACGTGCCTCAACCACTTGAATTACCTCGGAATGCAGGCACGCATCTCCACATTCTAAACTGACAATTTGACCAGGCTTAAAGTTCAAAGCACAACCCATTAATGCTCACACTTAATACAGACATAACCAAGCAAAATAAGTGGTGCAGCTCTCGACAGCACCATAAAACATTATATCATAATTCCTTCTTCCTTCTTCCGACTGCCCTCGGACTGACATCCGTTACATCCGTTACATAATCCTTTGCCGAACTTCCTTCTTCTCAACTTTCATCAAGCTTTTTAAGATCCATTTCGAGCTGGGCACTCAACAATCGTGCTTCTTTTTTACCACCGCCACCATTGGCATAATCCGCCACGGAAATCGGAGAACCGATCGCAATTTTTACCTGAGCACCCCATTGAGGAATGCGCGGGCGATAGCGGATACTCATCGGTACAATTTTCACCCCCAAACCCGGTTTGCTCAACTCTGCTTGCATTGCCAAACGCGCCAATCCCGGCTTAATCGGATGAACTTCGCCATCCTGAAAAATGCCGCCTTCGGGAAAAATCACCAACATTTCCTTGTCGAGGAGTAGTTCCACCCCATAACGGAGACTGCCAATTGCCGGATGCTTGAGATCTACAGCAAACCCCCCCAAATGTCTGATGAACCAACCTTGCACTCCTTTGACCTCATCAGCAGTAACCATAAACCGCAAATCGCGTCCAGTCACCTTCTGTCCCGTTGAATAGGGCATCATCAGGGCATCCCACCGCGAGCGGTGCGTAGGGGCTAAGATGACAGGCCCGTCTTTCGGCAAGTGCTCCTGTCCGGTTATCTCAATCTTGCCAAAATGAAACGGTAGGACAACATAGTGACCTAGCGGATAGAGCAAGGAGGTTAACCAAGGAGAAACGCGAGAGGTATTAGATGCTACCTTGGCAGGCATTGGCTTCACTAGAGATGATTTACTGGACTCAACGGCGATCGTGGCGGTGTGGGGCATAGCAATTAAGCTGCTCTCTCGAGATCTCAAGTCTAAAGTAAGTGATTGGACAAATCTTTAGTTTTTGGGTCGGGACAGTTTTGCTATTGGCCTTGTACCGATCGAGCGATCGCGCCCGCAAGAGATAATCTCTAACAGATAAAACCTCAGCCAACCGGACAGCACCAATACAAAGTAGTCGGCCGCCTGGAAAGCTCGATCGGGCAATTACGGATCTATTATTCCAGCTAAAGGGTCAAGTTCGATTAAACATCGCCCAGAATAGAGTAAAAAATTTTACCTGTTAATTTTTCCGGCGCGCTTCAAACCAAGAAAGCAACTGATCGCGGCAAACAGACTCCATAATACCGCCGAGTACCTCTAAGCGGTGACACGAATGCGCGCTGTCTGGAATATTAGCCGCAGTCCGAATCGTGCCAGTTTTCGGGTCATCTGCTCCGTATATCAGCAGACCAATCCGAGCTTGGACGATCGCACCCGCGCACATCGGGCAAGGTTCCAGCGTTACGTAGAGCGTGCATTGGTTAAGATGCCAGTCTTGCAAAACTTGGCCGGCCGCCCGCAAAGCTAAGATTTCAGCGTGAGCAGTCGGATCGCAGTCTCGCTCTCGCCGATTTTGCGCTTCGGCAATCAATTTGCCAGTACCGTCAACAATGGCAGCACCCACAGGTACTTCACCTGCATCACCGGCTGCTTGTGCGAGTTCCACAGCTCTAGTCATCCAGCGTTTGTGAATAAAATAAGTAGTATCACTAATAGACAACGGCTCAGCTTTACAATTCACGTCATACCTAAGTAACAGAAAAACTTAAGATCGATAAAGAAAGTTCCATCACAGCTTAATCGAAAGTCTTTAATTATGGACACCACTACGATTACAACTGAAATTGTTGAGCTGTTGTGCCGCATTAGCCGGCAAAAGCTGCGCGAACAAGATATCACTCCTTTGGTAGTGTTTCTGACTGCTCTGATTTCCATCCTGCGCGGAGTGATGATTATTGACAGGACGATCGCAGTTGAAGAAGAAGAACGGCTGCAAAAGACTCTCAAAGCCTTTGCCAGCGGCGACCGCGATCGGGTAGAACTAATTCAGCGCCTTGTCAAAGGAATCTCCAAACAGCAGGTTTACTTCAACCCCACGGAATTGCTAACCCTGACAGCTTTGTTCTCAGAATCTGAAAAACTGTTGCTTATCGGTTCCGGCTACGAAATGTCAGCAGCCGACGGGCACATCGACCTGCGGGAGCAAATGTACTTACAGTCGATCGCAAATCGGCTCGGCCTCGACTCCAGACACATTGCAGTCCTAGACACTTTATTTACTAAAGAAGGAACCCTCGACTCAGAAGCTTTTGGCGAAGTTCAAGCTTTACTCGATCCCAGCGAATTCGAGTCCCGCGATCCAGTATTTGGCAAAGCAGCAAAGCACTTGCTGAGTATTTTACTCCGCAAATAATCCAGCGCATATAAATTTTGGGGCAGTAACAGTAGTGACAGAGGAGTTCGAGGATTTGACGCTGTGTCCATTTGAAATGGGAATTGGGCGCTCTTACCCTCAAAAACCGGGTTGTTTAACCCCTACCAAGAGCGCTGCACGGAGTATGTTGGTGAAAAACCTGGTTTCGGCCTAACTCCCGCTTTATTTTTTGGGCAAGAGTCGATCGACCCTTGTATCCCATTGAACCGAATGCCTCTAAAATCTAAAAGCGACTTGTCGCTGCCTTGATTGACTCAGCTCAATCTCAAATCTCAAATTGATTGATTATGCAAATTGAATGGCAAACCGCCAAAACCTACGAAGACATTCTCTATCACAAAAGTGGCGGCACCGCCAAAATTACCATCAATCGACCTCAGAAACGGAACGCTTTCCGTCCCAAAACCGTGCTGGAACTGTGCGATGCCTTTACTGATGCCCGCGAAGACACCAAAATCGGCGTTGTCCTGTTCACAGGTGCGGGGCCTCATACAGACGGCAAATACGCCTTTTGCGCCGGCGGCGACCAAAGCGTGCGGGGTTCGGCGGGATATGTAGACGAAGGTGGCATACCCCGGTTGAACGTACTCGACTTGCAGAAGTTGATTCGCTCTATGCCCAAAGTTGTAATTGCTTTAGTTGCAGGCTACGCAATAGGAGGCGGTCACGTTCTGCACTTAATTTGCGACTTGACGATCGCTGCTGACAATGCTATTTTCGGACAGACCGGCCCCAAAGTCGGCAGTTTCGACGGTGGTTTCGGAGCTAGCTATCTCGCCAGAGTTGTCGGCCAGAAAAAAGCCCGAGAAATTTGGTTTTTGTGTCGCCAGTACAGCGCGCAGCAAGCCCTAGAAATGGGTTTAGTCAACTGCGTCGTGCCCGTCGAACAACTAGAAATAGAAGGGATTCAGTGGGCTGCGGAAATTCTCGAAAAAAGTCCGATCGCGATTCGCTGCTTGAAATCCGCTTTTAATGCCGACTGCGACGGTCAAGCCGGTTTGCAAGAACTGGCGGGAAATGCCACTTTGCTGTACTATATGACCGAAGAAGGCGCCGAAGGCAAACAAGCCTTTTTAGAAAAACGGCAACCTGATTTTAGTCAATATCCTTGGCTGCCATAGCTGGATGGAGAAATCAGTTTTTTTATGCGCTCATATTAAAGTAGATGCTGCTGATTTTTCTGAGTTAGTAAAGCCAAATGCACCCGATCGTCCAAAAGTGTCAGTAGTGATACCAGTTCCCAAAAAGAATGAAACTGCTTTGTCAGATCCAAACCATGATAATGATCAGTGATTCCCCAATCGAAAATGGTATGACCTATCCTGCTGCCGACTAACTAAACCGAGACTGCTGCTGCCGATTTTTCGGTTAACGTTGTGCCTGTAAGCTGGCAGGCATGGCGATCGGAAAAAGTGACGGTGGCATCCTGCAGCGTCAGAGTCGATTCTTGCCACATTCCAATTTCTTCTATGTTTTCCCAAGATGACCTAAAAGGCGAAACCGCTAAAGCACAAGCTTTCCAGTGACTTTGAACCGGGCCGCCTAGTAAAGCGCAAACACCTCCGCGTCTGCCTTCAGGGGTATAGTGACGGCAGTGACCACAAGCTGAAGTTAAAGGTGAAGTTAAGGAGGTTTGCATAAAAGTTCTTAGGGAAATCATTTTCATCTCTAATTCTCCTTTGTAGAGCTAGCAGGTTTTAGAGCATCCCAACCTTTATGCTGTCTGGGTTGTAGCGATCCCCGAAGTATAATTAAATTTTATAATTTATTTATAATCTCGTTATATATAGAAACAATTAGCTCCGTGCTTGCTCATTGTATAGGTAAAAACACAGGTTAAAAGTTTATAAAGCAGTTAGGGATCAAGAAAAAGTACAAATGCCCAACGAGTATGAGAGGTTACAAATAAGCGGTAGCTTAGAATACAAAAATTGGCTGAGAGTGTCGGTAAGCAGCCTCTGGGAAAGAGGAACAATTCAGTTTTCCAATGAAAATGAAAAATAGCTGCCGGCGATCGACAGCAGGCGATCGAGCCCCTGTTGCATTGACGCCAAAAGTAGCTAATCATAAAATAGGCAAGTTTTCAAGCTTCTTGTTTATATCTACAATCAAAAGATTCAAATTAATTCAGAGGCGGTAGGAGTTGTGCTAATGAGTAAGCGTTCTTCGGTGGAATCCCCAAATCATCAATCCTCTTCAACCCCAATCAAGCCTGCTTTGCAAGCAGTCCTGGGGAGTCTAGATGTAAACCTAGAAGCAGAACTGACAACATACAGAAGGCACAGGCGGCGGGCCGAACAGTGGGTGTCGCCCTCAGTTCGTACCGGCAAGCAAACAGCCACAACCGAGCAACAGCTAGCCCAAAATTTGGCGCCGGAGACTGCGGAAGAAACCCAGCAGCCGCTATCGCTGCCCCTATCCCTTGCCGGCACTCAGGGCGATGCCCCGCTAGCAACTACCAGGGGTGGCACAAAATTATCTAGCAGTGCTTTCGCACCCAACAATTATCTCGAATCAAGCGAAAAACTGATCGAAAGTTTGGACGAGTCAAAAGCTGAGCCTACGGTAGAACGCAGTTTAGCCGCCAGTTTGTTAACTCCCTTGGGACTGAGTTCGATGCTGCTATTTTTGCTGTCGTGCACAGCTTTGGGCTACGCAGTCATGTACCCGTCAAATCTGGTTAAGATGGCAGGCCTGAACCGTTTCCTCGATCGCAATGCACCCTCTTCAAGCGACAGTCCCGCCTCTACTGCCATCTCAGATACCAGCACCAAGGAACTGCCGAAAGCTCCAAATCTGGTATCCAAGGAATTTGTCGAGCTAGATTTGAGCACTCTCAGCAATGTTAAGCCGACAGTCAGCCCGATTCCTTCCCCCTCACCAAAAGCATCAATTCCGCCAACCCCTCCAGCGCCTCCAGGCCCCAGCGGGGTTGTGCCGATTCCTACAGAAGACGGCAACCCCCCCAGAGGCAGGGAACAAGGACTCAACAATCTGAGTACGGCTTTGCTTCCCACTCCCAGCCCTAGCGCTGCCCAGCCTGTGCCGACACTGCCAACACTGCCTCCAACACCATCCCCAGCCCAGCCTGCCGCCACATCCCCGGCGACAGCATCCCCAGCCCAGCCTGCCGCCACATCCCCGGCGACAGCATCCCCAGCCGCCGCATCCCCGCTGGGAAGGCCTGCACGGGCGGCAGACGGTTTCTATTACGTTGTCACCGATTACACCGACGAAAAATCACTGCAGCAAGCCAGAACCGCAGTGCCCGATGCCTACGTGCGGAACTTCTCAAAGGGTGTCAAGATCCAAATGGGGGCTTTGAACGATCCTGCCTCAGCAGAACGTTTGGTGAAAGAACTCCAAGAAAAAGGGGTGAAGCCACAATACTATCAACCATAAATTAGGCAAAGACAATTAAACTAATGATCGGGGAGTAGGTTGGGCCGAGGCACGAACCTTCGGTTTCGCTTAACCCAACATTTGCTCAGTTTTGATGGGTAATGCTCGCGCCCTACCCATCTTAAAAATAATCATGACGACCTAACTTAGAGGAAATTAAAATTTCAAAATTAAAAATTAAAAAGACGATTGAGGAGTTTTCATTTTTAGTTTTTAATTCTGATTTCTCTGTCTTAATTCTAAAGTTGAAAATCGGGAGACTGGCAAAATGGGATTATTCGATCGCCTATGGCGAGTGATTCGAGCCAATATTAACAGTTTGGTCGGGGCAGCAGAAGACCCAGAAAAAATTCTGGAACAGGCTGTAATGGATATGCAGGAAGATTTAGTGCAGCTCAGACAAGCTGTGGCAGGAGCGATTGCAGCTCAAAAACGCACTGAACGCCAGTGCTCTCAAGCTGAGTCTACAGCAGCAGAATGGCATCAGCGGGCGCAGCTAGCTTTGCAAAAAGGCGAGGAAAATTTGGCGCGAGAAGCTCTGACCCGCAAGAAATCTTATCAAGAAACGGCAACGGCGATGAAAGCCAGTCTCGGGCAACAGAACGCTGTTGTGACTAAACTAAAAGAAAATATGCGGGCGCTCGAAAGTAAAATTTCCGAGGCCAAATCTAAAAAAGATATGTACATTGCCCGAGCTCGATCGGCCGCATCCTCGGAAAGACTTCAAGAAATGATGGGCAATCTCAGTACCGGCAGTGCTTTGAGCGCGTTTGAACGGATGGAAGAGAAAGTCATGCAGCTAGAAGCTCGCTCCGAAGCAATCGCAGAACTCGGAACTAATGATTTAGAAAAGAAGTTTCTCTCTCTCGAAGGTGCCGACGATGTGGATACCGAGTTGGCGGCAATGAAAGCACAAATGCTTCCGGGCAACAATACACCCAAATTGCCGTCGAGCGAGCCACCCGCATCCTGAACCCCAGGCAACAGAACAAGAGTCAGAACGAGCAAAAACTTCTCAACAGCCTAGCTAGAGATGGCTCGAAGCCTGTTGGGGAATTCCCGGATCGACGTTAAACTCAATAGATATGTGCATGAATAAGCTTGCCTGCATCACATTACTCGATCGCTTTAAACTGGATTTATCTGTCTGCAAAAATTGCCAAAAACTAAATCGCACTAAAAATCTGACAAGAGTGAATTTCACAACTGCGGGCTAGGGCTATCAAGCCTGCTTTCCGCCTACTTCGTACACCTCACCCAGGAAAAATAGCATTATGGGATTATTTGACCGCATTAGCCGAGTCGTCAAAGCCAATCTTAACGATCTGGTCAACAAAGCTGAAGACCCGGAAAAGATTTTAGAACAGTCTGTTACGGATATGCAGGAAGACTTGGTGCAGTTGCGTCAGGCCGTTGCCAGCGCGATCGCTACTCAAAAGCGCACCCAGACTCAGTACAATCAAGCTGAATCTCAGTCTAACCAGTGGCAGCAGCGCGCTCAGCTAGCCCTGCAAAAAGGAGACGAGACTTTGGCCCGGGAAGCGCTGGTTCGCAAAAAGTCTCACGCTGAAACGGCGGCTACGCTGAAAGCCAGTCTGGATCAGCAATCGGCTCAGGTGGAAAGTCTCAAGCGCAACTTGATCGGTTTGGAGAGCAAAATTTCCGAAGCTAAGACTAAGAAGGATATGCTCAAGGCGAGGATATCCGCTGCTAAAGCTCAGGAACAGCTCAACAATACCATTGGCACATTGAATACTGGCAGTTCAATGGCAGCTTTCGATCGCATGGAAGAAAAAGTTTTGCAGATTGAAGCTCGCGCGGGAGCTTCGGCAGAATTGGCCGCCGGCGGCAGCAATTTAGAGGAACAGTTCCGCTTGCTCGAAAGCGGCGGTGATGTTGACGACGAGTTGGCTCAGATGAAAGCTCAACTGACCGGGGGTTCTGTGTCTCAAGGTCAATTGCCGGCAGCGGGTAAAACGGCAGCAGCTAGTAGCTCGGAGTCGAGCCCGGTGATTGACGCTGAGTTGGAAGAATTGCGATCGCAGCTCAATAAAATGTAGTAATCTGTATCAAAATTTACCTATTTCTCAAATCGCAGGTTTGATAGAATGCTCCGCCGACCTACAGGGCTAGCTTGGGAGGTCGGAGTTTTTTTTAGTCATTTTTGAATACACAAAACATAGTTATTGTCAACCATCTTTATATTGACTTAAGGAATTAAGTGTTTAAAAAGTGATAGAGTAATTTTATTCCTTGCAAGACGGCTAGCTTGGGAGGTCGGAGTGTTGTTAGTTTTATACATAAAATAGGACTGCTGTCAACTATCTTTATATTGACTTAATAAATAAACTTTTTCTAAAGTGATATAGTAATTTTATTCCTTGCAATTGCGCCGGCCGCGCCCGAGCGTAAGTGTAAATAACTATCAAATATGGCTAATCTGTCATGCCCGTGCAATTTTCTAGAGGCTTTTGTAAAATCAAGTTTTTCAAGGCATTAGCACTTGGTTTCTCAATTGCAGCTATTTGCCCCGCACTGCTATCAGCTCTAAGTGTTAGCGAGTCGATGGTTGCTACCGACTCAGGGGTGCAAGCGCCAATTTTGCAGGATAATTTACTGTCTCAATTAAAACTAAATAAAGAAACAGCAGACGATCACGATCGGCTTCGTGATTTATACTCGGGTTCAGAATTAGATAGAGGCAGTAAAGAGCAAGAAAATAGCATCCCGGAGTTCGATCAATTGACCCAAAGCGAGGCGCCAGAAACTCTCCCTCAATTGCCGAATCGAGGAGAAAACAGACACGAATTTCCGATTCCTAACCCGCGGCTGTCAAATCCGGCTCGCCTCCCGTAACCCGCGCCACCACCGCTCTTGCTTTCAGCCGCACAGCTTTTGCCGACTGCTATTCCCGCGCCGGCACAGCCTGCAGAATTCCTAAGATTCCGGCTACGATAAAAGTCGCTCGATTTGAAGTAATTGGCAGTTGACTTACCGCGAGCCGATCGGGCAAAATCCCAGAAGAGAAATCGCGATCGGTATCAGTACCCGCAGGCGAGAAAGCGATACATCTTTGCTGGGAAAAGATTTTCCACTGTCGCCGGCAGCAGATAATCGGGGTAGAACTCGGGTTGCGGCGCTGAGGCTGTTTCAGGATTTTACTCAGAGGGGAGAGAGAGATGTCTTGGCGGCGCGATCGCAGTTCTGTCTGGCAGTGGCAGCATTTGGCGCTACGGTGAGCAGCAGCAGCCCTGACAGTCGATTTTTGACCTGGGGGTGTCAATTGCAGTACGTGCGGTTGCTGGCTCCTGAGAGGCTGCTGGTGGTGCATCGGACTCATAAAATTGAGTCAACAGTCAACAGTCAACAGTCATTCCGGTGCAACTGGAATTGATATGAGAGGCTGCTGGTGGTGCGATCGGATGTGGCATTGGCTGGGGCAGAGCTTTTGGCGATCGAACCATTCGGTATAGGGGGCTCAGACACATTGCGGGGCTAACGTCAGGATGCTTTGCTGACCGATAGCGGGATTTTTGATTCAGCCGAGTTGCGGTATCCGATGCCAGCGCACCCGCGACAACCAAGGAGTTTTGCAGGTGACGCCATTTGTAGATTTTGGCAATGTTTGGAATCCCAGGCAAAGCGCGGTTTTGGAAGCGAATACTTTGCTGTCAGCGGGATTGCGGCTGCGGTGACTCTATGGCGAAAGGTGGAATGCTCGCGGAGGCGGGGGAATTACTTTGATTGATATTAAGTCGAGCAACAGGAGTTTACAAGAGCGCGGGCTGTATTTTTCTCTATAATTCAAACCTTTTTAGGAAAGCAGTCGTTTTGCCCTTGGCGGAACTGAGCAATTCCGCTATATAGTAATAAGTATCATTTGGCACTCCTCTGTAGCTGCCAAGAGTGCATTTTACTGATAATCTTTAAATTAAACTATGTCTAAGGTGCGGTTGCTGCTTTTAAGTTCTTTTGCTTCCGGTTTTGGGCTTTGCTCAATCATTTTGGCGATGTTTACGATGACTTCCAGGCTGTCGTTTACGTCTTTTTTTACATTTGTATTAACTTTGGTGTTTTTTGGAATTAATCTGCTTTTTGCTTTGCATTATTATACATCACTTACTAAGCAATTGAGTGTTAAAAATAAAAGAAAAGCGAGAATTTAGCGGTTGTGAAGCACAAGCGGAAAAAGGCATGGAGACTTCTTTCTGGAATTGGAATGGAATCAAGGAAAACGCCTCGGCGTTAGGAAAAATATCTAGCTGTAACCCATAATTATTTAAAGTCTAATTATTTAGGATGTCTGTCTGGAAACAAGACTAAAATGGTATGAATTTGCTAAGAGGCCGATCGCACTAAAATGACTGTACAGTCGCACCCACGCGCCACAGCTTCCGGGATGTTCCCGTGAATCACCTGCTTCAGCAGCCCTTCGCGGCTCGCTCCCAGGACGATCGCATCGCACTGATCGTTCTGAGCCAAATCAATTAAAGCATCAGAAACCGATTTAGCGCAAACCGAAGTCGCTATTATCGAACAGCTAACCCTGCGCTTAATAAACTCCGCCGCTTGCTTTAATTCGCCGCGATCGGGTTCTGCAACAGAAGGCTGATGAACCTGACACAATTTAATCTCCGGTACAGCACTCGCAGCCACCAAAGCAGGTAGCAGCCGCAAAGCCGCAGCTTGCTGGTAACTGCCCCGAATAGGCACCAACCAGCGCTGCAAACCCATCAGCGTGTGCAGGCCCAATTCTGGCCCTGGAATGTCTGAATTCGGCGGGGAAAGTTCAGTCTCAGGAGTGGCTGAGGAATCTGAGGATCTCGCCAATGTGGGATTATCTGCGCCGTCAACTCCTTCGGGATTTAACTCCCATTCTATAGACGCATATTTGCGCCCGCTGAAAGTGGGAGACAACTCATTTTTCTTGCGGGTTGCTAATAGTTTTTCGCTCCATTTCACCAAAATTACCTCGCAGCCTGCTTGCCGAATTACGGTATCGACCACATCGCCAAAAATGCGTCCTTTTGTGGAAAATTCGCCTTGCCAGCCCATCAAAATTAAATCGATATGGCTCTCCTTAATTGTCTCCAAAATCGCGTTAGGCACGTCATGAGCTACCCGTATTTGGGTGTGTACTGGCAAGTTCCAATTGCGAACAATTCGCTCGGCTTGTTGCAGCAGACGGCGGCTTTTGGTTGTCCGCACTGCGGTTTCAGAAGGGGAACTGTTGCGCGGTACTAAGATGATTTGCAGGCATTCTAATTCGTAATTGCGATCGCGCGCAATCGCCGCCGCCAGCCGCAGCAAAGCGGGTGCTGTTTGGGGGTTGGAAAGCGGCACTAATAACCGACCGTTTCCGACTTGCGGAGCCCTGGTTTGATAGACAATACAAGAAGGTTCTGGATGCGGGCCCTGGGTTGTTTCTCCGCTGAGGCGATCGGATTCAACTCGGATAATGTCGCTGCGGGTAATAATTCCCACCAAACGGCGGCCTTCTATGACTGGCAAACGGCTGATATTGTAGTTGTTGAGCCTGTACAATACCTCGCTTAAAGTATCCTTTGCTTTGACTGCGATCGGGTGTAGAGTCATAAATTCTTTGAGCAGCGAGCTTCCGGACAAATTGCGCTCGGTGGCATTTGCCAAATCGGTTTGACTGACAATTCCGACTAATTTGCCATCTTCAACGACTGGAAATCCTCGGTGGTGCGATCGCGAAAATGCCAGCATCACTTCATCCAAAGTCAGCATACTCGAAAGAGTTTCAACTCGGCGCTGCATCACGTCATCTGCGTGCAAGTCGCTCAAAGTATTGCTGGCAGCTTTTGCCTTCGTCAGTTGAATGCCGTTAAACTCCAAAAGGCGGGTATACAGGGAGCCGTTCTCTACCTTTTCTGCCATTAAATAAGCAACTACAGAACAGATCATTAAAGGCAGCACTAATTTGAAATCCGCCGTAATTTCAAACACAATTACTACCGAAGTAATCGGCGCTCTAGTAACCGCGCAAAAAAACGCTCCCATTCCCGCCAAAGCGTAAGTTACCGGCGAACCAACGCCCAGGAAATCTGCCTGCACAATGCCCACCATGTGACCGAGTGCAGAACCCATGACTAGGGAAGGGGAGAACAATCCTCCCGGAGCTCCAGAAGCAGCGGAAATAATTGTTAGAAAAAAGTGAGCTACAAAAGCAATTAAACTCGTTATGCCACTTGCTTCGCCGGTCAGCAGAAACTCACGCAAACCCGTATTGTTGCGGAAAGTTTCTGGGAGAAAAGCTATTACTGAACCGCAGATTATGCCAGCTAGAGCCACTCGCGCGGGTAAAGCTAATTTGAGCGATCGCCTGTTAAATTGCAAGCTAGCAATAATCCCTTTCGTGAACAAAGCTCCCAGCAATCCAGCTAAAATTCCTAGCACTATGTAGAAGGGAATTTCCTGAGCCTCAAAACTGCTTTGGTACTCGCGAAGGTTCAAATTTAAACTATCACCGCCCAAAAGCTGCGATACAACTGCACCGATAAATGAAGCGATAATTGCAGTCCCTAAAGTCAATCCCGAAACGTCGTGCAGCAGTTCTTCAACTACAAACAAAACTCCTGCAATGGGAGTATTGAAACCAGCAGCCAATCCCGCAGCAGCACCGCAAGCAATCAATTGTCGGCGGTAGTCTGGGGAAGTAGGCATCAAGTGACCGATCCAGCCAGCCAAAGATGCTCCTATTTGCACAGTCGGGCCTTGCCTGCCTAAAGTTAAACCGGAACCAACTGCTAAAATAGTCGTCAGAAGTTTGGCTACAGCTACTCGCAAATCTAAGGAAAGATTGACTCCGCCCAGAGCAGCTTTGACGTGGGGAATGCCACTGCCTGCAGTTTCGGGAGCAAAACGCTCAACCAAGAAACCTGTCAACAACCCGCCGAATAAACCGACGCTGGGCAATAATATCCAAGCTGGAATTACTGTCGAGGTAGCAACTCGCCAACTCCCGAGCCATCCGACTCCTGATTTGAGCAAAACGCCAGCCAGTCCTGAAATTAAACCGATCAGACAAGCTTCAAAAATAGCGAGGCGTTTCGGTCGTAAAAACAGTTGAGATGCGATGACCCTGGAAGGTTCCCTAAACTGTTTAGGGATAGTAATATACGGCATAAATAGCGTAGATGACCTGAGAATTGTCTGCTCGATCGGACTATAGCAAAAATTCCTTCCATACTTACCTGAAATCTGCTGTAATTCCGATGCTACCGGATTTGATCTCAATCTGCGATTTTTTTACCCTATAGCCTCCACCAGTGTTTTCAAATCCGGCACTTCTAAATCAGGCTGGCCGCTGACCGGAAGTGTCGCCACAAATCCTGTTTTCTCGTGTCTGGGATTTACCCAAATCTATCTCGCGCGACTTGACAGCAATTGTTGCAAGGCGGGTAATATCCCCCTTTCCCAATCTATCAGAGTACCGTAGCAGTTAAAATTCACAACTTCAAATTGATTGAATTCAAGCATACTTCGCTCCTAGTTTAGGGTTGATATTCCGCAAAAATTTCAATTTTTCCGACAATGTTTTGATTGAATTGAGCCAATTCTTCTGCGGGAATCCAATATTCTTGGTGAATCGAACTGCCCACATTTTGAACCGGATATTTTTTTAAGAATTCAGCCCCCACTCGAAACCGTGTTACATAGCCGAAATATCCCGATGCTGCATCTCTTGTATTCCAATCTCGCGCTATTTGTATGGCATAGGCTTTGTGAACTACGGGATAAAAAGTAGGCTGAAAGGATAAGCGTGGCGGAAATGCCAGAAAATCGCTTTCTTTAATTAGTTCCATTTCTTTTTTGCCTACGGCTCGGAACAGCGTTACTGTTTCTTGATCTGAGATATTGATATTTTTAAACCAAGCTTTCCAACCATCCCAATTGTGAACTATTTTCGCCAATTCAGCGTAACCGGCGGCCCCGGGATGGGAGCCATCGTTTTCGCTAAGTTCTTTTTGCCAAATTTCCGATTTTTGCAGCGGGGTGCAAACATCTAGATAAGGCACGTTTAACTCGCTGCAAACTTGAGAAAACTGTTCGGATAAGTTGGCAATCCGGCTTGTACGCTCAGCATCGATAACTGGCGGTGGCCCTACCATTAAAACTGGGACTCTTTCTTGGGCAGACTTGAGAATATATCGCGCATTTTCAATTGATTTCTCAACTTCAATGCGAATTTTTTCGTTTTCTAGATAAGTGTCGTTGACGCCAAAGGAAAATACTATTCTGCCGTCGCCGTAGTGAGGTAAGCGGCAAGAAACTTCGCTGAACCAGCGAGTTTCTATATCGGCACTGGTTTCTCCCCTTATTCCTAAATTGTAGTAGGTAATATCGTGTCCTTGTCCGCAAGCGGCCGCGCAAATCCGTCCTGTCCAACCGAGACATTTTGGATCGCAAGTACCATTTACAAAAGAATCACCGATAAAACAAATACGCATATTATGTGTGGGAATTGGGAATTGTTGACTCTTGACTGTTGACTGTTAACTAATGATGGAGGACTACTAACAACTGACTACTGCCAACTGCCAACTAACTTTAATTCTTGCCGATGACGGACAATCCTTCTACAATTACAGATGGTGTGTGGCAAGAACCGTTCCACTCGGAGTCTCCTCCCAATTCTACCAATTGTTTGAGGACGCTGTAGACGTTGCCAGCTACCATTGTGTCTTTGATTCTGCCGACTATTTGACCTTTTTTGACTCGGTAGCCGAGATCGACATTAATTGAAAAATCGCCGGAAATTCCAGCACTGCCGCCAAGCATTTGATCTACTACAATTCCGTCGTCTAATTTAGCGATTAAATCGATTAGCGAAAGCGAACCTGGCTTAATCAAAATATTGAACAAACTCGGCGTGGGATAGCTGCCCAAACCAGGGCGAAATCCGTTGCCGGTGGTGCCACTGCCCAAGGCTCGACCGGTGGTGCGATCGGTATAAAATAGCTGCAACACTCCATTGTTGATAAAGACGATCGCCCGAGTTGGAGTACCTTCGTCGTCAAAAGGACAGCTATAAGGCCCGATATCCGGCTGCTGCGAAAGGGTGACAAGCGGCGATGTCACTTGTTGGCCTAATCGATCGTTCCAAGGCGAAGCGCCTTCGAGTACCTGTTTGCCGTTCAACGCCGCACAGACAGTCCCCCACAGCAAATCGGCGGCTTTGGCTGTAAACAGCACCGGCACGCGGCCCGTGGGGGGGGCTACATTGTCTTTCGCCCATTCTAAACGCTGCAAAACCCGCTTGGCGCTGGTGTTTAAGTCGAGGGTGCCGCGTTCGGTTTCGCCTTCCCAAATGTTGAGGAAATCTTCGCCCCGCACTAATTCTGCTGATAAGTAACCGCTGAGGGTGGTGTCGGTGTGACTCGAATCCAAGCCTTTGGTGTTCACCAAGCGGGTGCTCTCGATTTCGCAGTCGAGTTCGGCGGTGCAGAGGCTTTCTGGATAGGCTTCGCGGACGATCGCGATCGCCTCTTTGCCCCAGTTTACTAGCTGTTCGGCCGACACTGATACTCCGAGATCCGGATAAACAACTTTCTCACCGGTGCCGAGTTCGATGGTTTCCGGTTCGTTAAGTTGCGAAAGCGCGATCGCCCTGTCCACCAAAATTTGTAGTTCCACAGGCCCGTAGGCCACCGCCAAACCCGGCCGCCCATCCCGCCACAGCCGGAGTGCAATGCCTTCTGCTTGGGCGGTTTCTAGCTGTTTGAGGCGGTTTGCTTCAAAAAAGACCGGCCGTGAGATCGATTGCGATTCCAATACCTCAGCAGCTTCTGCACCTGCTTTGGTGGCTAGTTCTAACAGTTGTTCTGCTGATTGCTGGTTGGTCATTGTTCTCGGTGGTTGGTAATGGGCGATCGGTAATACTATTTTCGATTTTCGATTTTCGATTTTCGATTAAAGAATTGGCAAGGACTTACTGGGTATGGGTTTGGATCGCGGGCATACATTTAGATTCTTTGGGGAAACTGCTGGAATGGGCGATCGCAAGATTGTACGCATTTGTGATTGTTTCCATCTTGCCAATCGCGTCACTCGATTTTAGCTTTTAGATTTTAGGTGTTAGATTTACTCCACAGATGAATCTGGGAACTTGAACTATAATCTAAAATTTTGATATCTCCACGACAGGAGTACGTGGCACGGTATCCGTTTTTGGCTGTGGTCAGAAATCGAATTTTTTGCAGCAGGTCAAATCTCAAAGCAGAGATTTTGGGTCAAAAAAAACTGGTTACTTAAATCGGATAGAGAATGCTGCCTGATATCAGTTATTGCCAAGCGATCGACTAAATAGTTAGTTCGTGCAGCAGCCAAAATCCTGCAAAAGATTCCGATTCGGGATTCGACTGAATTGCTAAGAAATGTACTTTTTTTGCTTGCTTTTTAGCTGCTTCAAATCCTTTCGCTTCTCTCTCAGTTGCTGCGTCTCTGAGATTAGCTAAAATCCAGCGATCATTAGCTCCCGTATCTAATACCAGCCTAGCGGGTGGGCCGCTCTCAAATTTCAGAAAAGCCAACTCCAAGCCCGACATCCAACCTGCCAGGGCTGTTGCTCTCGACGAGTAGATAATTAGTCCCGGAATTTGCGTTTCTGGGGCGAGGCGTGTCATCGGCAGTCCGAAAGCTTCGCCAAATCCGATATCCCACTCGGACATTTCGTCAAAAGCTGCGATCGGCAAACTCACAAACGCCCATTTTTCGCCGATTAAAGCATCCGGCAGCGCAACTGGCGTTTCGGGTACAAATTGAACGCTCGGGTTAACAACCGGTTGATAGCCCGGTTCGGCGGGATAAACGTCTTGCATCCGTTCTTCCAGCCACAGGCTGAGGGCGAGGGTGCGGCGGCTGCAGGCGGCGGGAATGTCCAAGTCATCGCAGGCTTTGGTAATCATGTTCGCCATTTGGCGGCGGAAAAAGCGGATTTTTTCGGGGCGTTTCGGTGCTGCGGCGATCGCCTCTTTAATTGCACCCGCCAGCCACAGGGAATTCACGGTAGAACTGGAGCAGAATTGCGAGTAGCGAAACAGAGATTCGGCTTTGTCGCCTACATTCAGCGGGCTTTCGCAGATCAACACTTCCCATTTTTTTTTCTCTCGCTCGTCTATGATTGGACGGCTGTAAAAGTCGAGTTCCCAAATAGTAGCCATGCCGCGCTGTTAAAAATTAATCCTTTCTCATGTTACCGGACAGCGGACAAGTTTCTGATTCTGACAATTTAAGATTGATTTTCAATCGCGGGCGATCGCACTTTCCCAAAGATTGCCACTTTCCCTTGCAGCTTCCCGTGTAATTTTTGGCAGCAGTTCACCACCGGAAGCATTAGCAACTCCTCGGAGAACTGTCGCGGAGCAATCTCAACACGCGATCGTTTGTTAAACTTGTGCAAGCCTGGGAAAACAAACAGTATAGCTTGATTCCATGAGACACATCATTCTCGAAAAGATTGTTTCAACCTTACAACCTTTAGATTTTGTTCTCGCTTTGTGGCAAGGAGGTTCAGCAGCCCACGGATACACCGACGAGTGGTCAGACCTCGATATTGCGGTTGTGGTTGAAGATAACTGCGTGGAAGAAACATTTGAGATTGTTGAAAAAGCCCTCGCAGAAATTGCCGAAATCGAACTAAAATATCGAGTTCCCGAACCCGCTTGGCACAATCAATCGCAGTGCTTCTGGCGGCTGAAAGAAACCCCGCCTTTTTTGCTAATTGATTTTGCGGTTTTCCGGCGCAGCAGCCGCAACGATTTTCTGGAAATAGAGAGACACGGACAAGTCCCGATCGCCTTTGACAAAGTTAATCTAATTGTACCGCCTCCTTTGGATAGAAGCAAACATTTATCTACAATGCAGTTGAGATTCAACGACCTTAAAATCCGTTTCACTTTGCTGCAACCTCTGGTAAAAAAAGAGATTTATCGCGGACATTTAGTAGATGCGATCGGCAACTATCACAAGTGGACGCTTCTACCCTTAGTCGAACTGTTGGGCATGATTTACCGTCCCCACAGATATGACTTTGAACTAAAATATTTCACCCGAGATTTTCCGCCCCAAATAGTCGAGCGCGTCGCACCGCTTTTCTGCATTGCCAACCTTGAAGACTTAGCAGCCAAACAGCAAATAGCTGAGGTTTTTTTTGCAGAAACTTTACCGCTTGCACAAGCTAATTTTTCCTCTGACAATGCCCTAACAGTAGCGCAATAGGCTCAATATTTCGTACCGAAAGCGATTAATATAGTAGCATCTACCTTAAAGATTAACATCCCATGACAAAACTCAGCGTCAACATCAACAGAATTGCCCTCCTCAGAAACTCTCGAAACATCGGTATCCCCAGCGTTACGGAAGCCGCAAAAACAGTAATTGCTGCCGGAGCTCATGGCGTTACAGTCCATCCCCGCCCCGACGAAAGACATATCAAAGCTGCCGATGTTTATGAATTAGCTAAAATGCTAACCGTTGAGTTCAACATCGAAGGAAATCCGTTTCAGCCGCCATTTATGGATATAGTTTGCGACGTAAAACCGGCTCAGTGTACCTTGGTGCCGGACGCTCCCGACGTGCTAACATCCGATAGCGGTTGGAATATTCCCGAAAATCGCGATCGGCTGTTACCAATCATTCAAAAATTAAAAGACAACGGCATCAGAGTTAGCTTGTTTATGGACGCAGATGCTGCTCTCATGCCGCTAGCAAAAGAAGTTGGAGCAGACAGAGTAGAATTGTACACGGAACCCTACGCAACTGCTTTTCGCGAAGGTAGAGTAGAATCTGTTTTTCAACAATATTTCTTAGCAGCTAAAGCCGCTCAATCAGCAGGTTTAGGGGTGAATGCCGGACATGATTTAAATTTGCAAAACTTAGCTAAATTTTGCTCTATTCCTGATATACTCGAAGTATCAATTGGTCATGCTTTAATTGCGGAAGCGCTAGAGATGGGGTTGTCCAACACAGTAGAAGCTTACCTAAAAATTCTGGCAGGTTCGTAGTACAAATTAACCTCTGGTGGCAGGGCGGATTTGGCAGTAATAAACTCGTTTTTATCAAATATAAAAACTAAATCCGCCCTGCCAACATACAGTATCAAAACTTACGCAAAAAATGGTTTGACACCCTACAAATATGGTAAGGTGGGGTTCGTAGCGACCTAGATAATTAGGCGCTCGTCAAAAATGAATTAACACTAGGGGCTGTCACCCCGTGGTGGTGCTAGCCGTTTTCTAGTAGCAAGGCAGAGCCAGAATGCCAGACACCGCGTTTTTTGGGTGTGGGCATTTCTTTAGCAAGAACCTCGGAAAAAGCTTTAATTTTCCTAGACCAAATTACTAATATTCTGTGATGATATTATCCGTAAGGAGTATCATTAAAATGTCCCGACAAACTGAGGCTACTACTTAGCTCCCGCACTGCCAATTTGCTACCAGCAGGTTTTGTGCAAGTACGGGATATTTACGTGTATCCTATCTCCTCCTGTAGCCTCTGTGCGATCGCCCGATTTAATCCGGTGAAAACAGGCAAACACAAGTAACCATATACAATTCCTTACCCCCCTCGGAAGTGCGACATGAAAAAACTAATTTTACTGACTGGAATGCTACTCATGATGACGGCAAAATCAGTATTTGCCAGCCCAGTAGCCCCCAAAATTGCACCGAGCGAGCTGATGGCTGCCTCGGAAATTACAGAAACCCTTAACAAACCCGTTACCTCTGAATCAGTTCCCAACCTCGAACCGATCAAGCGAATGTCAACCTCGGAAATCCGAGAAACCATCAACCAACCCACCACCTATATTTTTGAAGGCGTCAAAGGGCGAGAACTCACTCTCTCCCTGTGGGCGGGACAACTGACAGCCCAACTGTACAGTCCCAATGGTGAAAATATGGGGGTTATTGAAAAAGCAGACAATCAGTGGATGGGCCAGTTGCCAGAGTCCGGCATCTATCGCGTGCGAGTTACCCCGAAAGGTGAAACCACCAGCTTCGTACTCGGACGCGACTTTAACGCTAAGTGGACTTATAGGCCCGATCGCGCAATTCCCATAGCATTCAAGGAAAAACAAGCCACAATCAAACTCAAAATGTCCGGCTACCAAATCCAGCCAATTACGCTTCAAGGCAAGCAGGGACAGACAATTAGGGTGACAGCTAGCAACAAAAATCTAGATCTGGCGATCGAATCTCCGACGGGACAACTCCTGGATCAAGGCGAAGGTCAAACTTTTGCTCAACTCCCCGACTCCGGTATCTATCGGGTAATCGTAGTTGCCAAGAGGCCGGTCAAGTCTTCAATCCGAGTTTCTGTGCAATAGCAAAGATTGCACAAATACTGTCGGGCGATCAAATTTGCGTCGCCAAAAAAAACAGCTCGCCCAATTGGCGAGCTGTTTTTTGCGTAAAATCAACCTTGGATCAGCGCTTCAAAACGTTCTTGTTTCCAAATGCAGCTTAAATCCGAGTCAGCTAAAGCTAGCTCTCGGTATAAATTAGGGATAAACTCAACAGCTCGCTGCAAATTGTCAAGGGCCAAATCAGCAAATCCCAATAGCGCATAACAGCAAGCTTTATTGTAAAAAGCGTTAGCAAAATCAGGATTAATTTCTAAGACTGTTTCGTAGCAAGCAATCGCCTCAGAGTAGCAGCCTTTTCGTGCCAATTCCACACCCCGGTTGTACCAAATTAAATAATCTTCAAAGGGACGCTCAGATGTGGGAGTAAACTTGCCATTTCTTTGGTTTAAACCTACTAATTTCTCCAAAGCAACTCTCCGTTCGCCCACGGCTTCGGCTCTGCCCGGTTGTAGAGCGATCGATCGGCTAAAACTAGCCACTGCTTGTTTGTAAAGTCCCATAGAGTTCGCAGCTATACCGCGATTGTACCAAGCCTTCGCGTCGTCAGGCTTAAACTCGATCGCCCGGTCAAAACTGTTAAGCGCCTGATAGTAAAGCTTGAGTTCCAACAGGGCATTACCTCGGTTGTACCACGCCCAAGCAGCCTCCGGGTACAAATTTAAACAGCGATCAAAACTCAGAACCGCCTTCTCGTACAGCCCCATATCGATCAGCGTCAGTCCCCGGTTGTGCCAAATACTCGCCGAACACGGACTGAACTCCAGAGCCCGGTCAAAACTGTTGAGAGCTTCCAACCAGCGGCCCAACTTTCCTAAAGCAATAGCCCGGTTGTGCCAGCCAAAGCTCGCATTCGGCTCCACCGCCAAGGCTTCATCAAAACTCTTCAGCGCCTCTAAGTGCCGTTCTAATTTCCCCAGAGCCATACCTCGGCCGAACCAAGCCTTATAATGATCTGATTGCAACTTCAAAGCTCTGTTAAAGTTCGCCAGAGCACCATGATCATCGTTAGCTTCGAGGTGGCGCGAACCCAGATGGTAATACCAAGCCGCTTCCAAGTTTTGAAGTAAGTTCATAATATTTTGTATCTATCTTAGGGATGATTCTACATGAAACCCTACCTGGAAGAAAACTGTAATTCCACTAAAAATATGAAAAATTTGATACAGGGGGATCGCCCGTACACACTGCCAGTAACAACCTCAACAATTTGCGATCCAAACTAACTATTTTCCTCTAGTAAAAAGCTCTGTTAGCTAACCGCACTCATCGTTTTTTAGAGCTGCTGCGAATCTTAACTCTCCGTGAATCACGCAACTCTTACCGCATCCCGAATTAGGTTTGCAGTTACACAAAGAGTCCTAGGGCGCCCCAAGTCTAACTGCAAATCTCCTACTGCTAATAGCTTCTACTTCTGGTTGCCCAATTCAAGCAACCACAACCGCTGTTTTAGCATTCTCACTCAATAGCAACTGGCCTGTTGCATCAATACTAAAATCTTTCCCCAGCAGAAAACCCTGGCCCATCAACCGCTGGCAAACAACCAGCGCAGTAATCCGGCGAATTTCTTCCATCACGTCAGCAGGAATCAAATAACTCAAACTCCAGATCACGGACTCGCAGTCATACCAAATCAAACGCTCAATACTGACAATCATCAAAGCAGCTACACTGTCAACTGACAGCCGCCCTCTGAGATCCGCAATCAAATCCTTACCAATTAAGCTATTGCGAGTCATCATCGCTCTAGCCATCTTCCCAATTTCTTGTTCGAGTTCTAAATGATTCATGCTTGGCACTGGCTTTTATGTTTTTAAAGCACTACTAAAAGTAAAAACAGTAGCCGCTACCAGGCTCTGCCCTAGCGTAGCTGACGCAGGCTCTACCGTAACTCCTTTTAACAAAGTATACCTAAAGAAAGATCAAAAATGTATCTAAAGGCAGATACCAAAATATTATTTTCTGAAACAAATTGCTAAACCAATTCCCACAAGAGTTTTTACGAGTCAATTGAGTATTTATACTTGCTAGAACCGGGCGTAAAGTCAATCGATTTTAGATTTTAGATTTTAGATTTTAGATTTTAGATTGAAGAATTGGAGAAAGCGACCTCACGGATGAATCCGGGAGGTTGTACCCGGGCGCTTTCGACCGAAGATTGGTAAATTCGCTACATAATAAGGAAGTAGTTACTTCGGAGAAAAAACAGCAATGGCTGCAAACCAGGCAGACATCGATATTGCCCCCTTGATCGACTACGGCCTGATCGACCCCACCGCCACGCCAGAGCAAGTAGAACACTGTTGCCAACAAGCAGAGAGATTTGGCTTTGTCACAGTTTGCGTGTATCCCGCCTACGTCCGGCAAGCAGTTGAGCTGCTGCACGGCAAACGTCCCAAAGTCTGTACAGTTATAGGTTTTCCCACCGGTGCTTCGACTTCAACGGTGAAAGTTTACGAAGCTCTAGAAGCAGCAGATAATGGAGCCGTAGAGTTAGATGTCTCCGTTAACTTAGGATTGTTGAAAGCTGGAAGAATCGACGAATTCCACCGGGAATTAGCCCAAATTTGCGAAGAAACTAATCTCACCATTAAAGCAATTATCGAAAGTTCGCTGCTTTCCGATGCCGAAAAACAATTAGCGGCGGAGATTTGTATGGAAGCTGGTGCCGCCTACATCAAAACCAACACTGGCTTTTTTGGCCCGGCGAAAGTTGACGATGTGCGACTGCTGAAAGAAGTTACGAAGGGACGGATTGGGATTAAAGCGGCCGGCGGAATTCGTACTCACGAACAAGCTTTAGATTTGGTGGTAGCTGGGGCAACTCGTTTGGGGACTTCTCGTGGCCCGGAATTAATCCGCCAGCGGGATAATTTAGATAAAAGTCATTAGTAATTAGTCATTAGTAATTAGTCATTAGTTATTACCAATGGCTAATTGGGAATTGGTGCGCCCTTACGCACCCTACAACTAAAACTTCTGCGTCCTGGACGGTTTTTGCTACTGTCTAATAACAATACTTCGGACAGTTTTTGATTGCCAACAGTAGAATGAATGTTCCAGGTCGATCAACCAACGAGGACAATGAAACTGTCCGAAGTATTGTAGTAAATCTAAAATCTAAAATCTAAAATCGAGTGACTCGAACTTACAAAGCAACTGGAATCAATCTTAAGAGTGCACCGATCGGCGAATCCGATCGAGTGCTGACAATTTTGACGCGGGAATTCGGCTTAATTCGAGCCGTAGCACCGGGTGTTCGCAAACAGCGATCGACCATTGGCGGTAGAAGCGAATTATTTGTCGTTAACGAATTGCTAATTGCCAAAGGCCGATCGCTCGACAAAATTACCCAAGCCGACACGGTACAATCCCATCCGGGTTTGAGCCGCAACCTCGGAAAACTCTCCGCCGCGCAATATCTGGCCGAATTAGCGATCGCCAGCGCCCTTTCCGATGAGCCCCAAGAAGAACTCTTTTGGTTGCTGGGCGAACACTTAAGCCGTTTGGAGCGTTTGTCCGATCGCACAGAAATCGAATCCGCCGCCGTGCTTGTCGCCCACCTCAGCCACGGCATTTTTCACCTGCTAGCCTTAGCAGGCCTCGCGCCCCAAGTCCAAGTTTGCTGCGCCACCAGAGGGCCGCTCATCCCAAATTTCACCGATCCGAACTGGCAAACCGGGTTTAGTATACCCTCTGGGGGAACCTTCAGCTTGCCCGAGCTAGCTAACCTAGAGGCAGAACTCTCTTCAGAAATCGGTAGCTTGTACAAATCCGCCTCCCGTTCCCGCCAAACGAATGGCAGCAAGCACTTGACAAATTTTGAGATCAATGCTAAGGAATTAGCAGCGCTGCAACAGTTGGCTAGTCCAGAACTAGAAGAGGGGATTGCCGATCGAACAACTTGGGTATCAGTAGAAAATATTTTGCGACAATATGCCCAGTATCATTTAGGTTGCACGATTAGATCGGGAAGCTCGATCGACACCTACCTAGAGAGTTTTGAGTTTTAAACTTTGAGTGTTGATTTAAATAGGTGAACGGGCGATCGTACATCGCACCCCCAACCTGCCGGATACCCGAACCAGCCGACCATTTCAGGTAAATTCTCAAGGTTGTTGCAACATCAGATAATAGATAGAGATAAAGTTACGAGATTATTAATAAACTTAGGGGTTAACACCTCAATTTCAAATTCCCATCCCCCCAACCTCCACCATCCCAGGCCATCCACCCCAAATCCTATGATGCGACTGTCCGATTCTGATTTGAGAATATCTGTGTTAGCTGTGACCCACCACAAGATGGAAGAACGAGAAAATTTTCCAGATTTTGACTCTTATCCCGTCTCCGCCGATCGACAATGGAGCAACGTCCCAGACCCAGAAATGGATAAATACCCCACAACTCCCAAAACAGAGTCAACCAACGGCAATAGCCCACAACCCGAAGCAATCCCCCTGGTTCCCACACCAGAGCCAGCAGCAGAAGTCTCGGAAGCAGTAGCCGAAACTCCCGAAAAAGAAACGGGATTTCTGCCAGTGCTTAAAAACCCAAATTTTCTAGCATTGTGGAGTGGGCAAGTTTTTTCCCAACTAGCAGATAAAGTTTATCTCGTACTGACGATCGCCCTCGTGGCCAGCCGCTTTCAAGCGCCCGATCAAACCATCAGCAGGTGGGTATCGGCAATCATGATCGCCTTTACCATTCCCGCAGTGCTGTTCGGGGCTGCAGCAGGCGTGTATGTCGATCGCTGGTCGAAAAAAGCAGTGCTGGTAGCCACAAACCTCCTGCGGGGAGGCTTTGTTTTAACATTGCCAGTGCTGCTGTGGCTCTCTGACGGGTGGGAACTCGGTCAACTGCCACTCGGATTCTGCTTGCTGCTGCTAGTGACATTCCTCGTTTCGACTCTAACTCAATTTTTCGCCCCAGCAGAACAGTCAGTGATTCCCCTAATTGTGGAACGCCGCCACCTGCTATCAGCAAACTCGCTCTACACCACAACCATGATGGGGTCGGTGATTATTGGCTTTGCAGTCGGAGAACCCTTACTAGCTTTAGCCGACACCCTATTTTCCAACCTCGGTGGCGGACTCGGCATCGGCAAAGAATTAGTAGTAGGGGGAAGTTACGCCTTCGCCGGAGTGCTGTTGCTGTCGATGAAAACAGGCGAAAAAAACGAAGTCGAACACGAACCGCCGCACCCCTTAGCAGATTTGCGAGATGGCCTGCGTTACATCAACGATCAACCAAAAGTCCGCAATGCTTTAATTCAACTAATTATTCTATTTTCCATTTTTGCAGCCTTGGCAGTTCTAGCAGTTCGGCTGGCAGAAATCCTCCCCGGTATGAAAGCATCACAATTTGGCTTTTTGCTGGCGGCGGTGGGCGTCGGAATGGCGGGTGGGGCGACGACAGTCGGCTATCTCGGCCATAAATTTTCTCACTCCCAACTGAGTTTAATCGGATCGATCGGCATGGCACTTGCTTTGATGGGCCTTTCTGCATTTACACACCATTTGTGGCTCTCGGTGCTGTTCATTACTCTGTTGGGTTTATTTGCTTCATTGGTGGGAGTGCCGATGCAGACTACAATTCAAGCAGAAACCCCAGAAGAAATGCGGGGAAAAGTCTTCGGGCTGCAAAACAATGCCACTAATATCGCTTTGAGTTTACCGTTGGCTTTGGCCGGGGTAGCGGAAACATTTCTAGGTTTGCCGACAGTATTTTTGGGTTTAGCAGGATTAGCGATGGCTGGGGGTGTCTTAACCTGGTATATTTTCCGTAGCAGTAATAGCAAAGTCGATCGAATCTAAAAAATAACAAACTCTGATTTACTGGAATGCACATCGCTTGGCTAGGAAAAAAATCACCTTTTTGCGGTAACGTCACTTACTCCAGGGAAGTCACCAACGCACTATTAGACCGGGGATACCAGGTCAGTTTCCTGCACTTCGCCCAAGAAGCGGGCCCACTAGACAGGAACAATACGGGGTGGAACATGGCAAATGGTTCGTGGGGCAAGGGAATTGCTCAAACCTCATATACCAATTCGCTCTCGCCCGCTAGTTGCAACGAAGTTTCTTTACCCTGTCACTACAAGTCGCAAATTTATACGATTCCCACTCTCAAGTCCCGCACAGTGCTGATGAAATCTCTGCGGCGGCTCAAACCCGATGTGGTTCACGCTTCCCTGACGCTTTCGCCTCTGGACTTTCTGCTGCCGGAAATTTGTCAAGAATTGAATTTGCCTCTGGTGGCGACTTTTCACCCGCCGTTCGATCGCAAATTGCGGAATTTGACATCAGGAACCCAACACCTGATGTATCAACTTTACGCTCCGTTTTTGGCAAACTACGACTCGACGATCGTATTTTCTTACATTCAGCGGGATATTTTGGTGCGTTTGGGAGTGCCGGAAGAACGGGTGGCAGTGATTCCCAACGGCGTGGATGCTGTTAAATATTCTCCAGGCCCTTCGGGGTTGAAGTCGGAATTAAAGGCCGATCGAATTTTTGTTTACCAAGGCCGCATTGCCCAGGAGAAAAATGTCGAGGCTTTGCTCAAGGCATGGAAACAGTGCAATTTTGGCCCGGGTAACGTATTGGCGATCGTAGGCGACGGGCCCCTAGCAGCCTCGCTGCAACTGTTTTACGGCGAAGAGGATGGCATTGTGTGGCTCGGATTTGTTGCGGAGGAGGAACGCCGGATCGAAATTCTGCGGGGTGCAGACGTATTTATTTTGCCTTCTTTGGTGGAGGGACTGTCGCTGTCGCTGCTGGAAGCGATGGCCTGCGGTTTAGCTTGTTTGGCAACGGATGCCGGTGCTGACGGCGAGGCATTGGAGGAAGGCGCGGGGATAGTTTTGAACACTCAGCGGGTACGGAGTCAGTTGCAAACCTTGCTGCCGCTGTTTTGCGATCATCCTGAGTTGGGAATGCTGCTTGGTCAAAAAGCACGCCAACGAGCGCTCGATCGCTACACTCTCAGTCAGAATATTACTGAGTTGGAAAAGCTGTACTCTGAGGTTTTGCAAAAGCAGCGCGTACTAATTCGCGGTTTAGCATGATTCAGCAGGAAGAAGGAACTCCGAACCAGTTGAAATTAAGCCGTTTATCCGTGTCAAAATTCTTGTCGTGCCTTCCTTCTTCCTTTGCAAATGACATACAAAAATCCCGCTCCTACAGTTGATATTATCATCGAATTAGCCGATCGCCCCCATCGGCCGATCATACTCATCGAACGCCGCAATATTCCCTACGGCTGGGCAATTCCCGGAGGTTTTGTCGATTACGGAGAATCGGTAGAAACGGCGGCAAAACGCGAAGCTTTAGAAGAAACGAGTTTGAATGTAGAATTAATTGAGCAATTTTACGTTTATTCCGACCCAAATCGCGACGCCCGCGAACACACTATCAGTATTGTATTTTTGGCTTCTGCAACGGGCGAACCTCAAGCCGCCGACGATGCTAAAAATTTACAGATTTTTGAATCTTGGCAGATTCCCCACCAATTATGTTTTGATCACGATCGCATTTTACGAGATTATTGGCGTTACCGTCATTATGGATTGCGGCCGCGTTTGTAGGGTGAGGATTTGTTAACCGCAGATGCACGCGGATTAAACCAGATTAATTGCTATGATTTATCGATGATTTATCTGTGTTAATCTGCGGTTAAATTCATTAAACTAAATTCTATGGCAAGCTTGACAATATTAGGCGGAGGTGCTTGGGGTTCGGCACTGGCCAATCTGGGAGGCAAAAAAGGATCTCGAGTTAATTTGTGGTCGCGCAGCAGTTCTGTTAATCTAGAATCAGTTATCACAGGTGCGGATGTTGTTGTTTCGGCAGTTTCGATGAAAGGAGTTGGAGCAACAGTCGATCGACTTTTGGCGTTAGAGTTAAGTCCCAGTACAATTATAGTTACTGTCACCAAAGGTTTAGACCCCGCGAGCACGCGCACTCCGTCTCAAATTTGGCAAAATGCTTTTCCTAACAATTCAATTGTGGTACTTTCGGGCCCCAATCTTTCCGAGGAAATTCAGCAGGGATTGCCGGCGGCAACGGTAGCCGCGAGTTCGGATTTAGCGGCGGCAAAGCAAGTGCAAAATATTTACAGTTCCGATATTTTTCGGGTTTATGTGAATGAAGACCCGCTGGGGACTGAGTTAGGTGGAACTTTGAAAAATGTATTTGCGATCGCCGCTGGTGTTTGCGACGGTTTACAATTAGGAACTAATGCTAAATCGGCTCTGCTGACTCGCGCTTTGCCGGAAATGATTCGGGTGGGAGTTCGTTTGGGAGCTCGCGCAGAAACTTTTTACGGTTTGTCTGGTTTGGGAGATTTGCTCGCTACTTGCAACAGTCCTTTATCGCGCAATTATCGGGTTGGTTTCGGATTAGCTGAAGGCAAATCTTTGGAGCAAATTTTGCAGGAATTGCAGAGCACTGCTGAGGGTGTTAATACTACTAATGTGTTGATTGATTTGGCTAATCAACGCGGCATAGAAGTTCCTGTTTCTCGTCAAGTTTATCGCTTATTAAATAGTGAAATTACTCCAGAACAAGCCGTTTTATCGTTGATGGAACGAGCTTTAAAACCTGAGATTTTATAACCTATACGACTAGATAGGTAAGGACTTAAGCAAAGCCTAAGTCCCTAGCCGTAGCTGAAGTTTTAAGAAGCGGTGTCACCAGTTGCTAGTTATGAATTAAGAGTTATCAGCGACATTGGTTGAGCGGTCAGATTGACTTTTCCATCGCTCGGTAGATACAGAGTTTAAGGAATTGAAGAGGAGTTGTGAATCCCCAACTCTTTAACTGAGCGCTGCTACTACTTAAGTCATAACTTATAACTCATAGCTGGGCGAGCTAGTTGCACCAGCTTTACATCTTGCCGTGCTGCATTACCTGTTGAAGGTGCTGCCGAATTTCCTGCGCGTGTTCCATGTCAGTTTGCTGCAATTTTTGAAACAGTTCAGCACAAGGCTGAGAACCCATTTCTTGAGCATCTTTCATGTAAGTGTCGTAGGCTTTCAAAGCTTCAGACTTGTTTTGCAAAACTGTTAACAAATCGTACTCGAGGTTGCTGATGACTTTACTACCGTTAGTGTTCATAAACTTACCCTCTGCTAGGATTTGTCCCCAGTTTGACCGATTTGGGGATGACTGTTCATCTGTCTAAAAGGGTAGATAATTTTTACTTGCCGCCGTAATAAAACGCAACTTCTTTATCTTTCAGTGGCGCGAAGTCAGCAGCAACGAGCATTTTATCGAGCTCGCTTTGAGGCAGATGTTTGACACCGATTCGGACAATGCGCGATCGCATTGTATTTGACACGCCACTGCGCTGTCTGCCGGCTTCTAATCCCATCACTTGCTTGTAGAGGTCTAATTTTGCTTGCGGAATCGGAGTACCGTCAAAGTCGATTCCAGAGGCGATCGCAACATCGATCGCATCTGCACCAGTTGTAGATTGAGCCGTTGAGTTTGTTTCTGAAGACATTGTGCTATTAAATGGAAGTTTGTTGTGGAAGCATTTTATCAGATCACTCTTTAATTTGGTAAAATTTGTCCATATTTTGCGCTTGCATGAATATTTGACGTTTGCATGAATAATTGGCGTTTGCCCGAAAGTCCGCCGGGGGTTTTAACCCCCGTCTCACAGAGCAAGTCCACTTCAGTGGACTAAAGATAAAAATAAAAAATGCTTTCCAGTCCTTTTTCGAGGACTTTTGCTATTAGACACGGGTTTAAACGCCCGGCGGACTTTCGGACTGACGAACCAACAAAGTGACAGACTTAATTATAGTGAAAAAAACCGATCAAGTTCGCTCAAATCCACATTTCCTCCACTCACAATCACGCCAATACTCGCATTTTTAGCCTTCACAACACCTGACAACAAAGCCGCCGCTGCTAACACTCCCGTCGGTTCCCCAACTATCTTCATGCGTTCCCACATAAAAAACATTGTGCTGCGAATTGCGTGTTCTGAAACTGTTGCCATATCATCAACATAATGCAGCACCAAAGGAAAGGTTAATTTCCCCAAAGATGGCGTGCGCGCACCGTCAGCAATCGTATCCGGGTTAGTAACAGTTTGTAGCGTTTTCGTGCGGAATGATCGCGCAGCATCGTCTGCTTGCTCGGGTTCTACTCCTATTACTTTACACTGCGGAGACAAAGTTTTTGCTGCGAGCGCGCATCCCGACAGCAAACCCCCGCCGCCGCAGCAAACCAGCAGCAAATCCAACTCCCCAACTTCTGCGATTAATTCCAGCGCGGCCGTACCTTGTCCCGCAATCACCCGCGCGTCATCATAAGGAGGAATAATTGTCAAGTGTCGCTCCTCGGCAATTTTGGCAGTGAGCTCTTCCCGCGCAACTTGAGTGCGATCGTACAAAATAATTTCCGCACCATAGCCGCGAGTCGCCTCTTGCTTGACTTTGGGCGCATCTGTCGGCATGACAACAGTAGCAGGAATTTCTAGCAACCGCGCCGCCAGGGCGATCGCCTGCGCGTGATTTCCCGAAGAAAAAGTCAACACTCCCCGCTGTTTTTCGGCTTCAGATAGCTGCATCAAAGCATTGCAAGCACCCCGAAATTTAAACGAACCCGTGCGCTGAAAGTTTTCGCATTTTAAAAATACCTGAGAATTTGTGCGTTTGTTGAAAGTTTCCGAAGTCAGCACCGGCGTCTTGAAAGCTTTGCCCTGCAAGCGCTTTGCCGCCGCCTCCACATCGACGAAAGAGACTGACAAGGGATTTTGGGTACTCAATGGGGCACTCATAGATTTTAGATGGGGGCGATCGAGGACTTTATTTGTAGGAGGGGCATGGCCCGCTTCACTCCTACGATTAAATTATAAATTTTTATTATATTTTGGAGGACAAGAATTATTAGGTGTCGCACTTAATGGTTAAAAAAGCTGTTGACTAAAATCAAAGTTATGACAATTTACTCTCAAAAATTAAAGTGGCGTTTTTACTTGCATAGGAGAGGGATTAATGAATACAAATTTAACCACATCCCGATTAATTGTATGGAAATGGCACGGCGCTGTATCCAGATTTCGGGTAACGGGTAAAATAAACCGGATGGGATGGTGAAATTGCCCTCGCGAGTGCGATCGACTCCAACCATCGACAACAACGCAAAAGAGGACACGGCAATGCCATTTCCCTACCCAAAAAATAGCAACTAAATTGTTTAACAATTACAAAAAAAAAGGACACAGTATTACTATGTCCTTACCTCTGTATTGTAGGGACACAGCAATGCTGTGTCCCTAACCGTACCGATATCCCGATTAGAATTCTTGCCGTTTAGAACAAGAACAATTCAGAATTACCGGAAACTCCCAAATTGACATCGACAGTGGCAAACAAACTGTTACCACCAACCGTAGAACCGTTGCTATCGTAATACAGTTTAGTAGACAAACCGTCGTAGATAGCCATGATGGACGGCCCGGTTAAAGTTCCTTCAAACACAGTTACATCAGAAACTGTACTGCTGTAAGCGTAGAAACTCGAACCCAAAGGCCCAGATCCGGTGGTAAAGGCTGCAAAACCAGTGCTGTCGAGGTTAATTAGATCGTCAGCAGTGCTGTAATTGGTAATTACATCCCCGCCGTCAGCAGTAGTTCCGCTGAACACAAACACATCCAAACCAGCACCGCCGTTGAGAACATTGGTTCCCACACCACCGATTAAAGTGTCATTCCCCTCGCCGCCGTTGAGAGTATCGCTACCCGCGCCGCCGAAGATGCTGTCGTTACCTGCACCGCCGTCGAAAATATCAGCACTCGATCCGCCGTTCAAGATGTCAGCAAACTCAGTGCCGGTGACGTTATTAGCTGTCGCACTTCCTGTAAATAAGACAGGAGTGGTGAAGTTGTAACCGCCAACACCAGAACCGAAATTGTTAACTCCGTTTGTCGGGAAAGTACCGGGATTAGTGATTAAATCCACAACGCTGCCTGAGTTGGTAGTAGTACCAGCAGGAGAAGATGCGATCGTACCTGTAAATACAAAGTCCGCCGTTCCCAGATTGCTAGCAGCAGTACCCAGATTCGCAATCAAGCTAGAACCAGCCGCTACGGTACCGTTCGAGTCAAAATACAACACAGTCTCGTTCGACGCATTCGTAAAGGCGAAGAAACCAGCAGCCGTAGAATTGCCCAGAACCTTAGTTTGTGCATCTTCCAAAGAGGCATAACTGCCGCCTGTGAAAATCACGAACTCTTTGCCAGTAATGTCAGGAGTTGAACCGCTCACACCGTCAAAGTTAGTCGTAGTCAAATTGCCGAAAGCGCTCGCGCTAAACTCGAATTTGTCTACCCCAGAGGTAAAGTCAGTAATCGTATCACCGCCTTCGCCTGTTGCTTTGTAAACAAACAGATCCGCACCAGAACCGCCAGTCAGAATATCTGCACCGCTGCCGCCGCTGAGGATGTCAGCAAACTCAGTACCAGTGACGCTGTTAGCATCAGCATTTCCGGTAAATAACACAGGAGTGGTGAAGTTGTAACCGCCAGCACCAGAACCGAAATTGTTAACTCCGGTCGGGAAAGTACCGGGATTAGTGATTAAATCGACAGCGCTGCCGGAGCTGGTAGTAGTACCAGTGGGAGAAGTACCAGTGTCAGAAGACGTGATCGTACCTGTGAATACAAAGTCCGCCGTGCCCAGATTGCTAGCAGCAGTACCCAGATTCGCAATCAAGGTAGAACCACCTGTCACCGTACCGTTCGAGTCAAAATACAACACAGTCTCGTTCGCAGCATTCGTAAAGGCGAAGAAACCAGCAGTTGTAGAATTGCCCAGAACCTTAGTTTGTGCATCTTCCAAAGAGGCATAACTGCCGCCTGTGAAAATCACGAACTCTTTGCCAGTAATGTCAGGAGTTGAACCGCTCACACCGTCAAAGTTAGTCGTAGTCAAATTGCCGAAAGCGCTCGCGCTAAACTCGAATTTGTCTACCCCAGAGGTAAAGTCAGTAATCGTATCACCGCCTTCGCCTGTTGCTTTGTAAACAAACAGATCCGCACCAGAACCGCCAGTCAGAATATCTGCACCGCTGCCGCCGCTGAGGATGTCAGCAAACTCAGTACCAGTGACGCTGTTAGCACTCGCATCTCCGGTAAATAACACAGGAGTGGTGAAGTTGTAACCGCCAGCACCAGAACCGAAATTGTTAACTCCGGTCGGGAAAGTACCGGGATTAGTGATTAAATCGACAGCGCTGCCGGAGCTGGTAGTAGTACCAGTGGGAGAAGTACCAGTGTCAGAAGACGTGATCGTACCTGTGAATACAAAGTCCGCCGTGCCCAGATTGCTAGCAGCAGTACCCAGATTCGCAATCAAGGTAGAACCACCTGTCACCGTACCGTTCGAGTCAAAATACAACACCGTTTCGTTCGCAGCATTCGTAAAGGCGAAGAAACCAGCAGTTGTAGAATTGCCCAGGACCTTAGTTTGTGCATCTTCCAAAGAGGCATAACTGCCACCTGTGAAAATCACGAACTCTTTGCCAGTAATGTCAGGAGTTGAACCGCTCACACCGTCAAAGTTAGTCGTAGTCAAATTGCCGAAAGCGCTCGCGCTAAACTCGAATTTGTCTACCCCAGAGGTAAAGTCAGTAATCGTATCACCGCCTTCGCCTGTTGCTTTGTAAACAAACAGATCCGCACCAGAACCGCCAGTCAGAATATCTGCACCGCTGCCGCCGCTGAGGATGTCAGCAAACTCAGTACCAGTGACGCTGTTAGCATCAGCATTTCCGGTAAACAAGACAGGAGTGGTGAAATTGTAACCGCCAGCACCAGAACCGAAATTGTTAACTCCGGTCGGGTAAGTGTTCCCAGCAGCAGTTAAATCAACAACGCTGCCTGAGTTGGTAGTAGTACCAGCAGGAGAGGCGATCGTACCTGTAAATACAAAGTCCGCCGTTCCCAGATTGCTAGCAGCCGTACCCAAAGAAGCAATAAGCGTCGAACCACCGGCCACGGTACCGTTCGAGTCAAAATACAACACAGTCTCGTTCGACGCATTCGTAAAGGCGAAGAAACCAGCAGTTGTAGAATTGCCCACGGCCTTAGCTTGTGCAGCTTCCAAAGAGGCATAACTGCCGCCGGTGAAAATCACTAACTCTTTGCCAGTAATGTCAGGAGAAACCCCGCTAACACCGTCAAAGTTAGTCGTAGTCAAATTGCCGAAAGCGCTCGCGCTAAACTCGAATTTGTCTACCCCAACAGTAAAGTCGGAAATTTTATCGCCGCCTTCTTTAGTTGTCCTGTAAACAAACAGATCCGAACCAGTGCCACCGCTTATGACATCCAAACCGACGCCGCCGGTGATGGTATCGTTGCCGTCGCCGCCCTTGAGGCTATCGTTAAAGTTGCTGCCGACAATCTTGTCATCGCCTGCTAAACCATCGTAATTAACTGGGGCCGGAGAAGTGGTGAAATCCACATTGTCAGCACCAGCAGTACCGACAGGAATATTTAGTGGCGGGCCCGTGAAGACAAAGTTACTGAGTTGCAGGCGAATGCTCGCCGAGAAACTGGTGACAACTTCAAAGCGCCCCTCAACAGAAAATACCAGTACGGAACGGCCGGTCTCGGCATCTATAAACTGACAGAAAGTAGGCACGTCTCCGTTGCCACCCAAAGCTACAAACCGCGCTTGCAAAGACGCGATGCTGGTAACAGTGATATCCGTGGTGAAGTCGAGCAAATTAGCGCTGCCGATCGACCCAACAGCAGTAGTAGCAGTAATATCCAGTCGGGTCAAGCTAGAAACGGTGAGATTACCAAAAGCTGCCGTAGAAAGCTCTAAAAGATCGCCATCGACCTTAAAGTCAGTAATTAAGTCAGCTTCTGCAACTGTTTGAATCTGTTGGCGGGAAGTGCGGTAAACATAGCGATTGTTTCCATCACCCCCACTTAGAACATTGGTTCCTAGGCCGCCTTCGATCGTGTCATTTCCCTCATTTCCACTTAATGTGTCATTCCCAGCACCGCCTATTACTGTGTCATCGCCGATGCCAGCTTCGATATTGTCATCGTCATCGCCGCCGTCGATATCGTCAGCGTCATTGCCGCCTTTAATTGTGTCCTTGCCCAAGCCTCCTTTTAGTGTGTTTTTGCCTAGGCTAACTTCGATATAATCATCGTCATCGCCGCCGTCGATATCGTCATCGCCATCGCCGCCGATGATTGTGTCCTTGCCTTTGCCGCCGATGATTGTGTCTTTGCCTTTACCGGCTGTAATGTTATCGTTACCATCGCTGCCTACGATGTTGTTAGGGAGCGTCGCAGAACCGGCAATAGCTTGACCTTCTGGATTGCCAGCAAAATTAAAGGAATTTTGCTCGATTTTCAAGCTAAAACGCTTGCCGGTGAGAGCTCTTTGGCCGTTGGTAGCTTCAAAACCAAAAGTAGCCGCACCGACAAAACCTACTGCCGCTCTGAAAGTTACCCTGCCTGCGTTAATGTCTTCTTGAGTGAAGGTAACGCCCGTTTGTGTTACGGCGACTCCCTTAACAAATAGTTGCCCGGTTGTAGCAGGGGGCAGCTCGGTTAGCGTGAAGGTTATGCCGCCAGGACCTTGCCCGGTATCGGAAACACGCAACAAATCAGGAGTAATAGTTTGCTCCTGGCCGCTGGAACCAGCAATCAGGGTCTCACTAACTTCCAGTTGCGGAGGGTTAAAAATCGGAGTTTGAGGTTGAGTTGGAGTTTGAGGTTGAGTTGGAGTTGGAGTTTGAGGATTAACTCCCAAAAAGTCGGCCGCAGTGATAAGCGTTGCGTTGACATTCAACAATAGCGCGATCGCGAAGTTATTGACCCGAATTTCGGTATTGACACCGATTTGTATAAAGGTCAAGCTGCTAAAGT
Organism: Microcoleus sp. Pol17C6; assembly: GCF_036701145.1. Lineage (NCBI taxonomy): Bacteria > Bacillati > Cyanobacteriota > Cyanophyceae > Oscillatoriales > Microcoleaceae > Microcoleus > Microcoleus sp. Pol17C6. Next base: position 115,331 of record NZ_JAUBQH010000004.1, on the reverse strand, counting down.
TCAAGTCGCCAAACAGCAGAAACTGGTCGCTGCCGTCCTCGAAGTCAGCGATGACTGCAGTTACCCCAGCGTTACCGTTACTCAGGACATAGTCGTCATCTCCAACACCGCCTATACAGGTATGGTTGCCAGTACCGCCCATCAGCGTATCGTTGCCGTTGCCGCCCATCAGCGTATCGTCGCCGTTGCCGCCGCCGCTAACGCTGTCGTCGCCGTCGCCGCCGCCTGCCACGTCATTGCCGTCGCCAGTAACGAGGGTATCGTTGCCGCCACCGCCCATCACACTGTCGTCGCCGGCACCGCCCATCACGCTGTCGTCGCCGTCGTCGCCTTCACACAGGTCGTTGCCTGCGTCGCCGCTCACGGTATCGTCGCCGGCACCGCCCATCACGCTGTCGTCGCCGTCGTCGCCACTGCAAACGTCGCTGTCGCCACCGCCGCTCACGGTATCGTTACCGGTGCCGCCGCTAACGCTGTCGTCGCCGTCGTCGCCACTGCAAACGTCGCTGTCGCCACCGCCGTTCACGGTATCGTTACCGGTGCCGCCGCTAACGCTGTCGTCGCCGTCGTCGCCTTCACACTTGTCGCTGCCTGCACCGCCCTTCACGGTATCGTTATCTTTACCGCCGTTAACGGTATCGTTGCCGTCGCCGCCCTCACAATCGTCGTTGCCTCGATCGCCCCTGACGACATCGTTGCCTTCGTCGCCCTCACAATCGTCGTTGCCTTTGCCGCCATAGACGGTATCACTGCCGGCGCCACCCTTAACGTCATCATCTCCTTCGTTGCCGTTGGCCCAGTCATCGCCGTCATCGCCTTCGCAGGTGTCATTGCCGGTACCGCCAAAAAGGCTGTCGTTCTCTTTACCGCCATTAACCTTGTCGTTGCCTTTGTCGCCCTTAACCTTGTCGTTTCCTTTGTCGCCCTTTATTACATCGTCGTCCTCGCCGCCCTCGCAATCGTCGTTACCTTTACCCCCGAAGATTGTATTTTTTCTGCCACGGTTTCCTTTGATTGTGTCTTCGCCTTGATTGCCGAATATCTCCTCGTTTTCGTCGGTGGCGACAATTAAGTCATCGTCATCGCTACCGAGGACGGTTCGGCGGCGGGGAGGGATGTCGCTGCCATCGTCGAAGTCATCGTCATCTATGTCGCCCACACCTTCTTCTAGTACGCCGGTAGATTCCGCCATTTGGCTGTCATCAGCAGCACCTGTTTCGGGTGTACCGTTAGACTGATCCGGAATTAAGGCGTTAATGTCGGCGGTGTTTTCGCTCAGCGCTGCGTCAATTAAGTCCTTTAACTTCTCATCGGAAGGAGGGCTGTTGTTGCCTAAATCCACCCCGTCACCGATGGGGATCGGTGTAGTAAACAACTTGGGATCTGTCTCTGTCATCTCAGGAATTCCTGTTTCATCTTGTTGAAAGGCAAAAAGTGTTCCCTGTTCTTCTTCAAGTAGTTCCATCGTTGATATTTCCAAAAAAATGGTAAGCTTCTTAGAATCAATTTATCAGCAAACAGGACGCTGCAGAAGATTGTTTTTTTAACTTCATGCTTTCGCCTGCTAGAGGAGCTGGTTTCCTCATCTTTACTATTATAGATGCCACTTAAACGGCAAGGTTTTTTTCGCTCTGTTGCGAGTTTTATATTCTGCAATTGCCTACCAAAATTAATTGATCCGCAACCTACACTGTAATTACTGCGCCGAAGCGCCGAGCATTTGAGATGTTCTCGGTAATTTCTACAGTAAGCTGGACCGAAGGGCCCCTGATTGTAGATTATCTACGTAATTTCTACAGTGAATTAGCTGAACTTAAACTCGCAACTGACAACTCCTAAATAACTACCCAAAACCTGTATCCCCCCAAATTTTTCCCTTGCATTTTTTCCGAGCTTGGCTGGGTGTATGGAAGTTTTGTAACACTCCCAGCTTTGACAAATCCTTCCCTGACTTAGGATTTGAATCTCTTGACTAAACGACTGCACGCTTCTAATTTTAGTTCCCGATGATTAATTAGAAATTTAGATAATTCGCCCGGGCAAATATTTGTTCTAATTTTTAGTTGCACAATTTTTTCTCGATTCTAGGAAACCTCGCGAACTGAGAAAAATTTTTTTTCGGATCGATACTAAGAATTCTGCCAAAATATATCAATCTCAAGACAGATTGCAAAAAGTGCCAAAAAGTAGTAAAGGGGCAGAATTCGTTTTTGGTGACAGTTGCAAGCTCGATCGGCATTTTGAGCGGGCACGACCCACGGCGAGGCTGCCCAACCCTGTTGTTTTGTAGAGGCTTTGCTACCAAATCCAATAATTTTCCGAGAAACCGGCCTGATGAGGCTTAATCCTCTAGATGCCAAAAATTATGGTTGCTGAAGAGTACCGGAATAATTTGATTGCCATTGTATTGTTGAGAGTTCTTGGCTGCTTACGTTTATTTTTGCTGCTTAACTTTAACTAGATTAAGAGAGTTAAATTAAAAGTTTTATACTATATCATAGAAGCGGAAAATTAGCAATAAGTTATTGGCAATTATGGATTGTCAACTATCAATTACCGATCGCCACTGAGGTCTTAAGGATGAGGGCGGAGGGCTTACGGATGAGAACCCAGGGCTGACCAATTAATTAATTGACACAAAATCAAGATTACACATGGGGGGTTGGTGGTAGAGGATAAGCGGTAAAGACCGATCGACCGATCGCCAAAAAAAATAAAATACTCAACTTTCCCTGCGATATTACCCTGAAACCGGTTGACGAGAGCCGAAGTAATTTTAATAAGAACTAGAGATCCGCCTGGTAAAGTGCCTCCAATTTAACTTTACTCAGCAATGAGAAACTCAAGTTCACGACGAATCTAAAGGGGTCTGCGGTAGAGGTGCAAAATGTTAAAGATACAAAGATTGCAGAAAATTCGGCTTTCACCGAGCCACAGGGCAATCAAAACTAATAAACTGTTATTAAAGTACAACTTTTATATCCTCAAAGTGTTTGAACAAATATATATGACCCTAGCGATCGCCCGATCGGGGGAAGCGCATTCAGAAACTTTGATTGAAAAAGTAAAAATTATTTTGCCGATCGCTATTGCTAGCCGCAAAAACGCAGGCAAATTCAGAATTAAGGCGGGAGGGCGCTAAATCCGTGAGCCAGGAATTTCAACTCTCAGTCACTCCAGTTGGAGACGACGAATATCTAGTGCGGACAGAAAGGGTTGCACCCGGTGTACCCTTAGCCGAACAACAAGTCCGCTGGCCGATCAATGAATGGCTTGCACTCTCTGCTCAACTGATGAACGACCCGCTGGTGGGCTTGCTCCAAGGAAAAGCAGTACAGGGAAGCAGTTTTGCTGGTCGCGGGATCTCCCGTTCGGGACACAACTCAGCGCCGAATTTAGTAGCGCTCGGACAACAATTATACAGCGGGCTGTTTCAAGGAAACTTGCGCGATAGCTGGACTTGCGCTCAAGGCATCGCCCAGCACCGCCGAGAAGTGCTGCAACTGCGACTCGGACTCAAAGGCCGGCGCTTGCCGCGGCTGCCGTGGGAAGTTCTGCACGCCGGCGATCGCCCTTTGGCAACCGGCACCGATGTCGTGTTTTCACGCTACCAACCAGGTACAAGTTTGTTCAAACAAACCCGGATACTGCCTAGTAGCGGGCCGCTAAAAATTTTAATGGCGATCGCCTCTCCGAGCGATCGAGACAGCTTGCAGCTCAAGCGAGAAGTGCTCCACCTGCAACAAGAACTCCAAAACCGCACGGGTAATCCTCTCAAAAACAGCCCCCATTCCCCGGAAATTCAACTGACGATTCTCGAACAGCCCGATCGAGAACAACTTACCCAAGCCCTAGAACAAGGACACTACCAAGTCCTGCACTACGCAGGCCACAGCAACTTAGGTTCCAGAGGTGGCGAACTCTACCTAGTCAGCAGCCGCACCGGCTTAACCGAAACCTTGAGTGGCGACGACTTAGCTGGATTGCTTGTTAACAACGGTATTCAGATGGCCGTGTTCAACTCCTGCCGCGGCGCCTACGGCGACCCCTCCGATCTCGCGGACGACAGCCCGGAACGGAACTTAACCGAAGCTCTAGTGAAGCGGGGCATTCCGGCAGTGCTAGCAATGGCAGAAAGCATCCCCGACGATGTAGCCCTAACTCTGACGCGGTTGTTTTACCGCAACCTCAATCAAGGCTATCCAGTTGATCTGAGCCTGAGCCGGGCCAGAGCTGGGCTAATTTCTGCCTACGGTTCTCACCAGCTATACTGGGCTTTGCCTATTCTCTACCAGCACCCGGACTTTGACGGCTATTTGATCGGCGCCCCAGCCCACAGCGCGACATCCGGTTCTATGGTGCACATAATCGCGTCGGGAACGCAACCGGCGCTCGCGGGTACAGAATGGAAGGCTCCGTCTTCGGTTTCGGCGATCGCCCCATACCCCCCAATCCCAGCCAATCGATCGCATGAGTCAGACAATTCTGACGGCGAAGTCTGGGAATATTTTCCCGACCCATTAAAAGATCGCAGGGATTGGGTTCACCAGAACGATCGACCCGATGCTACTAATTCACCAAACTCACCGACGGCTTCGCCGTCCTCTATTCCTAATTCTGAGTGTTCGGCGATCCAAGCAACTCGCGCCGCTGCAGCGACTCAGAAACCGTTAAAAAAACCGGGGTTGAAAAAATCTGTCGCCCTGATGCTTTGCTTGTTCCCCGTTGCTTTGAGTGCTGGCTTTTTTGGGTGGCGGTACTCGAACCAGCGAAGCACGAAACCAGAAGAGTTACTGCCGGCGGTACGGACTCCCCTGTCGCAAAATTACCTGCAACAACGTCACTAAAAGCGATCGCCCACTGCAATGCTGAATTTAGACCCTCTTAGCCTGGCTCCAAACTGGGTGGGGTTTTTGCTGGCCATTCGTTATAGGTTCCCGCTGGAAAAGTGATCAAAAGTATGCTGCTCGATTGAATCTCGGACTTACCTTCATCAAGCCGGTTTTTACCGAAAATAAGCAGCAGCGCAACCAAGCATCTAGGAAGAAACCGGGTTTCTCGTCGAGAGAGTAAGTCCGGGACTGCTTGATATGAAATTCGTCAGTCGATTGTAGATTTTAGACTTCGGCTTGAACCCTGAGTCGAAGGATTTGAGATTTTAAATTTACTCGACAGACAAATCTGGGAACTGGAACAAGACTCTAAAATTTTGATCTCACCACGACAAGAGTCGGTGGCTTGTATGTGTTTTTGCGCGGGCTGATTCGGCAGCAGGAGCATTCGTCATTCGGCACAAGACAATAAAAGCCACAGTTGCAACCATTAAGAAGGTCCTCACCGTCAGCGCGCTTGCTATATTTCACAATAATTAATTATGGAAGTGGCTGTGAGTTTGACGCGCCCCTCCAGTTGGTACATAAATTTTGAGAGTATGGCAGTTTACAGGCCACGAGTCGAAACCAATACATTTCCATCGAAACTCCATGCCGGGAACCGCCGCTAATTTGTAGTGCATCAAACATTTAAGCAGTTGTGCATTTAACTCGGTCTTTTTCAATTCCCCTGTGGAAATAACCTCAAATTTTCTGGATTGGGGCCGGAGGAGGAGGATTTTCCCGAGTTCCCCCTAGAAATCTACAGAGTCCTGGCGAAGTGTTAAGAGTCGCGAAGCAATCTCACCCGATCAAAACTATTCCCCTCTTAGTGGCTGCCCGATGTTTCTGCCGCGCCCATTGACTCGGGTTTTAGCTTAAACCCGTTCAAAGAAGAGGTGAAATTTCCTTCAATTTTTACCTAATTGCCTTCCCCACACTGCGTTCTGTGGAAGTTATATGCTCAACACCTTAATAGAAGATTGCTCGTTGGTATTTGGGGTTTTGAGGGGATTTCCAGCCCGAAAAATAGAATTTACAAGTAGCTGGCAGTGACATTGAGAACAAGTGCTGCCTCGTCTTGTTGAGGTAAAAGTTAACCCCGCGCCGGTAAATGCTTTCGGCAGATTTGCAGTGACCGCGTTCTAGGTATTTCCATTCAGGGCTGTCTTATTTTGACCTTGACCGCAGACACAATCGCGGATTGGTGAATGCAGGGAACAGACTTTAGTGTAAAAAAGTAAAGCATTTAATTTGCGACAATAATTCCCCGCGCGATCTGTCCGAGGCTTACACAAGCATTTGGGCCGCGAGGTGCAAATTGATCGGCCTTCGAGCATCCTTACTTGCACCCCCGGTCTTGAGACCACAGAAATTTATCCAGAATCTTAATATTCAGAATTCTTAGTATTGACAGTGAAACAAAGTTAATCTAATGTGTTGTAATTGATATAAGTAAAGTCCAATAAGCGAGGTACGGTCAATGGCAGAAACAGCTACAGCACCCTTAACAGGAAAAGGTCTGCTTCAAAAAATCAAAGGCAGTGATTTGCCACGCAGAGAACTTGCAAAGCTTTGCGGCTACTTCACGGTCAGCAAAAGTGGAGAAACCCGGATTAATCTGGCTGAGTTTTACGATGCAGTGTTAGCTGCTAAGGGCATTGAGCTAGAGAAGTCTAAAGCAGACGGACGCGGGCGAGAAGCGAGTTATCGAGCTAGCGTTCACAAGAATGGTTCGATCGTGATCGGGGCAAATTATACCCAAGAAATGGGATTAAAGCCGGGAGACGAGTTTGAAATTAAGCTCGGATACAAGCACATTCGCTTGATTCAGATCGATGTGGACAGACCGGATGTGGATGTGGATGATGAAGAGGAGGATACAGAAGAATAGAGGCGATCTCGATGCAGTCAGCCGATAGCAAGGCGACTGGATTTGGCTTCGCTACACGAGTATTTGCGCGCCACCCTTCGATTTAACTGATGAGCTGTCTTGACTATTTCTATTTTCTCTTGTCCCGCAAAGACTACAGTGCCTCTGAACTTCGCAAAAAGGGGCAAGAGAAAGGTTTTGGCAATGAGGAAATATTGGAGGCGATCGCGCAAATTCAAGACCGCGGCTATCAGTCCGACACTCGCTTGGTGGCAAACTCGATCGCCTCTGCAGCAGGCAAATACGGGAAGTCGGCCATCAAGCGCAAGTGCCTGCAAAAAGGAATTACCAACGATTTGTTCGAGCAAGTCTGGGAAGAAGAAATTGCCGAAAATCAGGACTCCGAAGCAGAAAAACTGGCCGAATTAAAAGCCAAAGTCATGCGGAAATACAAGATCGATACTTGGGGTAAAGCAGATCCGAAAACCAAGGGCAAAGTCTTGAATTACCTGCAATACAGGGGCTTTAATGCCTTTGAAATTTGGCGACAGTGGCAAACAGAAGAAGATGACGAGTAAATAGTAGGGCCACGCAAATAGGTGCGGCCCAGATAGGCAAGCACAACTACACCGCTGCCGACGGGGCTAAAGTGTAAGTTCTGAGTTTTTGTAAATGTATGTCAATCCTCAGCGTTGACTAAATAAGATTCGTACATCTGCCGGTGTCTGGCTAAAAGCTCGAGATATTTCTCGTTGATTTTAGCCAGCATCCATTTTTCTTTAAAAATGGCGGCAGATTCTGCTTTCACCGGATCTGCTTGTAGGGGCAAAATATCTTTTCGAGCTGCGGTTTGCTCTGCAACAGACTTCAGCTTCTGAGGGTTTTGCGGGTATTTTCGACCGCTTTTGTGGTTGGCGTAGCGACGCGATCGAGTATACCCCATCTGCAAGAACTTGCGGGCCATATCGGCTCCCACAAAATCTTCGCGATCGAGATACTCTAAAAACAAGGAGTAAATTTTGCTGCTGGACTCCCTGGCAATTTCAGGAGTCTTAAACCTCCAGAAAGGCAGAATTTCTCCTTTGTAGGGTTCCACCAACAGCACTCCCTGTTCTCCTTTCCCTACCCGATAAAGTTCCGGGTGCTGTCGAAAGTCGATGTTCTTAAAATCCAAAGAGTAGTCGAACTGCTTCATCGGGCATTTTCTGTTCTATCGGGAACTATAGAAGCCCGGGGTTTCCCTTCGTCTGGTTGGGTATAAACCCAGGCCCAAGCAATCAAGACGGCTTGAAAAGGCAGCCTGAACCAATACAGTAATTGGTTGTGGGGAATCCCTTCAATGGGAATGTTGTTGACGGCTTGATTGATATTAGCTGGAAACACGGCAATAAACAAGGCAATTAATCCCCACGCCGCCGCCCTGCTCACAGGAGGAACTAACAGCCCAATTCCCCCCAAAATCTCGAAAAAACCGCTGATATAAACCAAGGCTTCCGGGTAAGGAAGCTGGGGTGGCACAATTCTGATAAAAGGTGCGGGTACTGCAAAGTGCAGCACGCCTACAATACTGATAGCTACTGCGAGAATAACTCGCCAAATTTCTTTTTGACTTTTCATGGGCAAGGGGAAATTAATAACTGTTAAAGTGCTGCGATAATGCTTGCCAAAATTCGCTATCTGCGAGCGATATGACAATAAAACTGAGGCCCAAAAATTCCAGCTTTCCGGCTTTGTCTGCTCTTGCTGATGGCTGTAACGATTTTATTTCGTATAAACACCAGGTTTCTGGGTAACTCCCAGACAATTTTTCACCCCCCCAAACTGGAGGAAGTGAGAAATGGAATCGAAGGCCTGGGCGTTGACTGCCAAAAACAGATAGCGCACATTTTGATAACAAGATTTTAATGTCTAGTGCCCTGTTGCTGTCTCTATCTTCGGGTAGTGAAACATGATTTTTGTTCCGGCTTTGGCTTCGTCACCAGCCAAACCAGTGGGGGATTTTCTTCATCGACAAATGCACCATCGCTTAACATTAAATAAATCATCGCCGCAATTGATGAGTGCGATTGCTGCTAAATTTGACCTAGCCTTCCAGGCGCTTCCCTAACCTTCGGGAACCCTAGGGGGAAGATAGCTTTGCTAGCCCGTACCTTGAGTAGCCCAATTAAGGCGAGTAATTTGTCAAGAACTTTTAGAATTATTTAATATTTGCGCTTTTAGAATTATTGGGAGAGGCAATTTGGGAACGCTCTGTAATTAAAATTTCTATCTAAAGTTTGAATTTTGTCAACTTCCGACAGATGTTATAATGAATGAAATTATTGAATTTGCTAAAAAGTCGATCGTCGTAGCAACTCCCCAACCATCCTGCTGCAATTCAAAATAGTCACCAACGGCAGGAACTTTTTACCCACCACATTATTCAAAAAGATTGAGCCTCCAAGCGCTGTGTCATTTTTATCTACACGCAATCAATCACCGACGACCATGAACACCTCACTAAACACCTCTAAATTTGGCATAAACCGGATGCTGCGACAATCGCTGTTGCTTGGCATCTTTTCTGCTGCAGCTTTAGCTAGCGGATGGGCGCCCGGTTTGTACACACAATCCCCAAACCTCGTTTTCGGAGCTGCAGCCCAAGCTCAAGAAATTAGCAGCGAAGAAATTACTAGCTACGCTCGCGCTGTGTTGGCAATAGAACCCAGACGGGTGGAAGCTTATAACGAAATTAAAGGAATCGCTGGGGGCTCGGTTCCCAGAGTAGTGTGCAACGAAACTCAGGAAATAAATAGGTTGTCTGGAGGTGTTCGCGGCATCGCGGTGAATTACTGCCAACAAGCTAAAAAAGTTATCGAAACCAATGGTTTGACAGTTAGTCGCTTCAACCAGCTTACTTTGCTCCAGCAAGCGGATCCGGCAGTCAAACAGCGAATTCAAGCCGAGCTCCTGCGACTGCAACAAGCGGGCAATCAATAAGCTTGATGGTTTGAGTCTTTCTTCCTCTCCCGTTCTCTTAGACTTCTCCATAAAAGCTTGTTAAGGGCAGGCAGGATGCCTAACCGCTACCTCCCCCCAACAATATATTGGAGATTTAAATTGTTCGAGTTCCTAGACGGTAGGCAAAATTTTTTCAAAAAAAAGCGATCGTCTGCGATTAAGTGCTTGACAAAATAACATAAATTTGGTAATAAAACCAGAACGGGAGCGGTCAGAGAGATGACTATTTTTCAACTTGCTGTAAATCGGAATGAGATATAGCGATCGCCAACACGATTAAGACGTTTTTAATTTCTGAAACATGAGCTGAAGATTGGAAGTTCAGTCTTCCTTATTCCTTCGGCTATAAAAAAGATATTCCTCAAAAACTCAAGTTCAAGTGAATTGCTCTGAGGAATAGAATATAAAAATGCTAACCTTCACAAAACATTTACCTGCAAATCCCGATGCTATTGTCAGCTTTACTTTACAAATGACAGCAGACGATCGCACTCGCAGCCGCCACCGATTCGAGACAGAAACGGGGGAAAGGCTGCACCTGAGTTTGCCCAGAGGTACGGTACTGCGCGATCGAGATTTATTGCAGTCGGAAGACGGTAGCTGTTTGGTACTGGTAAGTGCAAAACCCGAACCGGTGCTGACAGCCCGCGCATCAAGTCCGCTGCTACTGATGCGGGCGGCTTATCATTTAGGAAACCGTCACGTAGCTTTAGAAATTGCCGATAATTATTTAAGGCTTTCTCCCGACTCTGTATTGCAGGGAATGCTGGAAAAAATGGGTTTGGAAGTAACAGAGGAAATTGTGCCGTTTCAGCCAGAAATTGGCGCTTACGGGCACAGCCATTAGATTTTAGATTTTAGATTTTAGATTTACTCCCACCTTGGAATCCGAGGGCTTATAACCAAATTAGTTTCGGTCATTCAAGAAGGAAGAAGTCAACAGTGAACAATCAACTTTTATGTTTGTTACAGCTAGCTTTTGCACCTGTGGGAGCTTATAGTTATTCTGAGGGAATCGAAAGTCTGGTAGAAACCGGTGCGATCGACAGCGAGATTACTTTGAGGAATTGGTTAGAAAATTCGCTGCAATGCGGGGCTGTTCGAGTAGAAGCCGCTGTGGTGGTAAGGGCTTTGAGGGCGGCAAAGATAGGGGATTTGATGGCTTTGAATTACTGGAATGCTTGGGCGACTGCTACTAAGGAAACAGAAGAGTTGCGCTTGCAAAGTTGGCAAATGGGGCGGACTTTGGTCAGGTTGCTGCTGGATTTGCGTGAAGCGAAGCTATCCCGCAGGGAATCGCCCGTTGCTTCTGGGTTAACAACAAGTGTAAAAGATTTGGTGGAATTTTGTGGCAATCCGTGCAATTTTGCGATCGGCTTTGGCATTGCCGCCGCCAACTGGCAGATAGAAGAGGAAGCCGCCGTGTTAGGATATTTGTACAGTTGGGCTGCCAATTTGGCGAGTGCGGGCGTGAAACTGATTCCCCTCGGTCAAACAGCGGGTCAACAGTTACTGTTAGATTTGCAGTCTCAAATTAGCTGTACGGCGCAAGAAGTTTTAAAATTAGAAGATGATGATATTGCTAGTTGCAGTTGGGGGTTAGCCCTAGCTAGTATGGCGCACGAAACTCAGTACACTCGGCTATTTCGGAGTTGAAAATCAGAAAATCTAAAATCTAAAATCTAAAATCGCTATGGGTGCTTTTCGTCTAGGAATTGCTGGGCCGGTTGGTTCGGGAAAAACTGCTTTACTTGATGCTTTGTGCAAGGCGCTGCGGCAGCAATACCAGATTGCTGTAGTTACTAATGATATCTATACTCAGGAAGATGCCCAGTTTTTGGTTCGGAGTCAAGCTTTGGAGAGCGATCGAATTTTGGGCGTAGAAACGGGAGGCTGTCCCCACACAGCCATCCGCGAAGATGCTTCCATTAACTTAGTAGCTATAGAAGAGTTAGAGCACAAATTCTCTGATTTAGATTTAGTCTTTGTAGAAAGCGGCGGCGATAACTTGGCGGCCACTTTTAGCCCGGAGTTAGTAGATTTAACAATTTACGTAATCGATGTTGCAGCAGGCGATAAAATTCCGCGCAAAGGCGGGCCGGGAATTACTAAGTCGGATTTATTAGTAATTAATAAAACAGACCTCGCACCTTATGTAGGAGCAGATTTAGGCGTGATGGAACGGGATACGAAAAAAATGCGAGGCGATAAACCTTTTGTTTTTACTAACTTGAAGACTAAAGAAGGATTAGAATCAGTAGTTAATTTCATCCGCTCCCATATCGCGTAAAACATCAGTCTTCATCTGCGTTCATCTGCGTTCATCTGCGGTTAAAAATCCTAAAAAATATCACCTCACCACCAATTGTTTGACCAAATTAGCCAAACGTTCTGTACTGTCTCTCACTGCTAGTTCAGAAGCTGCTTGAGACATTTTTTCCAAATATTGGGAATCTCTTAACAAATACAACACTTTGCTTTCCAACACATCTGCGGTTAATTCGCTTTGACGGAATACCACGGCGGCCCCGGCTTTAGCAAATACTTCCGCATTAAATCTTTGGTGGTCGTCAGCGGCGTGAGGAAAAGGAATTAAAATAGAAGGTACTCCTGTCACTGCTAATTCTGTCAGAGCACTCGCGCCCGATCGACTAATGGCTAAATTTGCTCGCTGCAACAAACTCGCCACATTGTCGTAAAATGGCATCGACAAATATTGCTCGTGTTTCAAACTCTCAGCATCCGGGTCATTATTTCCTGTCAGGTGAACCACCCAAGCACCGGCATCAAACCAAGCCGGAGCACACTGGCGCACTAACTTATTGACTGCCACAGCACCTTGAGAGCCGCCCATGACTAAAATTACAGGTACACTGTCAGGAATTGGCAAATTTAGAGGTTGGCGAGTCAGGAATTGCGATCGCACCGGCGTACCAGCAACAACGGTTTTCGCGCGGGGTAAATGCTGGGCTGCTGCTTCAAATCCGATCGCCACAGCAGTGCACAAAGGACTAAACCAGCGCGTCACCTTCCCCGGAATTGCATTAGATTCGTGGAGAATTACCGGCAAACCTAAAGAACGGGCCGCCAGAATTGCCGGTGCTGCGATGTAACCGCCAGTAGTAAACACTCCCTGAAAATTTCCCGCTTTGAGCAACTTCCGCACCTGAAGGACCGAGCCGGCGAGTCCGCCCAAAATTCGCAGTGTACCGAGTCCAAATCGCTGCTGAAAGCCTTCAACGGCGATCGTGTGGAGGGGGTAAAGGGATGAAACTAACTCGGTTTCCATGCGGTCTGGGACTCCTAGCCATTCGATCTGACAGTCGTTCAACTGACTAGCGGTGGCGATCGCGGGAAATAAATGTCCACCAGTGCCGCTAGCTGCAACCAACAACCGGAGGGGGGCTTTTGTCAAGGTATTTGTTTCTTTTTTTACAAGTACAAGTTCCACAGGTCGATCAATTTTATATTTGAGGTTTTAGATTATTATGCTTATTATTCCGGCAGTTTCAGCCAATTTTGAATCAGCCATCTAAAATTAGATTGTGCCGTGTCCCTGCTTCCGTTGTCAGTTTTCGTTGCAGGCGAACAGTTGCCCGCGCCACGACTCCTGACAAATAACCAAATTATCATCTAATGCGTAATTTTTTGAATTTAATGCCAAGTGTATCTCAGTATTTTTCCAGCCGTCGGAACCAAAAAGCCGATCGGGCGCTCGTTTTTGGCTTTAACTGCGGGCAGTCGATCGCTCAAATGTTGTTATGTTTAACAGTGGTAAGTGCTGGCGTGCTGCATCCTAGTGCGGCAAGAGCGATTGGTGCGATCGCGGCGACTCCCCGAACGATCGCCCAAACCCCTGCAAATGCGCCTGCGCCACTCACAAAAGTGCTAACAGAAATTGACGCAGCGGCCAACCGGCGCGATGTCAAAGCAGTTATGGCATTTTACAGCCCGAATTTCACTCATTCTGACGGCTTAAACAGCCAAAGCATGGAAAAAGCCCTCACCCAACTCTGGAATCGATATCCGAGTTTAAATTACCGCACCGAGATCAAATCTTGGAAAACCGAAGGTAGCGCGATTCTCGCAGAAACCATAACTACAATAGCCGGCACTCAAAAAAAGGATGGCAGAGAATTAACTCTCAAAGCTACCATCCGTTCCCAGCAGCGCTTTGAAGGTGAAAAAATAGTTAGTCAAGAGATTTTAGCAGAACAAACTCAGCTTAGTTCTGGGCAAAATCCTCCCACAATTCAAGTGAATTTTCCGGATCAAGTTAAGGTGGGCGAAGAGTACCATTTTGATGCCATTGTGCGAGAGCCGATCGGCGATGATATTTTAATAGGGACTGTTTTGGAGGAACCCATTACCGAAAAAACCTTGTTTAATCCCTCAGAAGTCGAGCTGGAATTGCTAAATTCCGGGGGAATTTTTAAAGTAGGTAAAGCTCCGGCTACGCCCGAAAATCGATGGGTTTCAGCAGTTTTGATGCGACAAGGCGGGATTGCAACAGTTAGTGTGCGATTGCGGGTTGTCAAATAATAAAATAGGTGTTATGGGTTATTTGGGTAATTTCTGTAGTGGCGGTTTAAGTAAAATTTCTAACACCAATGAGAGAACAAGTTAAACCTGCCTCTACAATAATGATGGTTAATTGACCAGACTTAATCTTATACCAACTAAAATTTTTTCCCTCTTCCCTCTTCCTTCTGATTATTAATTAAAAATGATTTCTATCCAAAACCAAATTGTTTTCATTACAGGTGCGAGTAGCGGTATCGGAGCAGCCTGTGCCAAGATATTCGCCAAAGGGGGAGCCAAACTAATTTTAGCAGCCCGCCGTCTTGAAAAGCTCGATCTACTGGCAAACGAACTTGTAGAAACAAAATTGATTGCGTCGGCGAACGAGATTTATTTGCTAGAATTGGACGTGCGCGATCGCCCGCAAGTGGAATCGGCGATAGCTGCGCTTCCCGATGCCTGGAAAAGCATCGATATTCTGATTAACAATGCGGGATTGAGCCGTGGTTTAGACAAACTGCACGAAGGCAACTTCCAAGATTGGGAAGAAATGATTGATACCAATGTTAAAGGCTTGCTTTACATGACTCGCGCGATCGTGCCGGGAATGGTAAGCCGAGGCCGCGGCCACGTAGTGAATATCGGCTCAATAGCAGGCCGCCAAACTTATCCGAAAGGCAATGTTTATTGCGCTTCCAAAGCAGCAGTGAGAGCTATTTCTGAAGGGTTGAAACAAGACCTTTTGGGAACACCAGTGCGAGTGACGGAAATAGAGCCTGGTTTGGTGGAAACAGAATTTAGCAATGTCCGGTTTCACGGCGATTCAGAAAAAGCAAAAAATGTCTATCAAGGATTGACACCGCTGACTGCAGACGATGTGGCCGATGTCGTGTATTTTTGCGCGACGCGATCGCCCCACGTCAATATTAGCGAAGTCTTGCTAGTTCCGACAGACCAAGCTAGTGCTACTCTGGTGCACCGAAAAGAGTTTTGAGTTTTTAGTGGTAATTGTCCGGATTGCGCTCGAATTCTCAGGAAGCTTAATTGGTAGATGCACCCTGATTAATTAACTCCCGACCAATTTTGGCCGGGTTTTTTTTGGCGATCGCACGCTGAGCAAAAAATTATCCCACATTCTGCCAAAGTGTCCTGAAAGAGGTGCTGTGAGGCGGGAGATTAAATTAGTAGATGCACCCTGATTAATTAACTCCCGACCAATTTTGGCCGGGTTTTTTTTGGCGATCGCACGCTGAGCAAAAAA